>JAYVSV010000124.1:0-12564 GCA_043775015.1 Verrucomicrobiota bacterium | reverse complement strand
CAAACACACTTCGGCCGAGCTGTCGCCACAACTTTCAAAAGAAATTGCTGGAAATTCAAAGTGACTCCGCTCAATCTGTCGCACACTTATGACAAGGAAAAATAAGTTTTTACGTCTCTTTATTTTGCTGGCCGCAGGCTTTGGCAGCGCCAACGCCTTTGCGGGCGACGCGGACATCAACCTGCCCGCGCTCGACCAAGTTGCGTTTTACAACGGCGCGCTTGGCAGCCGCGCCATTCTCTATCTCGGCCTGCTCATCTGCGCCGTCGGCGCGGCGTTTGGCTGGATGGAATATCGCAACACCAAGGCGCTCCCCGTCCACAAATCCATGCGCGACGTCTCCCACATCATCTGGGAAACGTGCAAAACTTATTTGTGGCAGCAGGGAAAATTTCTCGCGGCGCTCTGGCTGCTCATCGCGGTGTGCATGATTTATTATTTCGGATTTCTCGTGTCGCACGTTGACCCGGTCACTAAGCTGCCGCTTTCCAGCGGACAAGTGGCTTTCAACGTCGCGGTGATTCTCGGCAGTTCCGTGATGGGAATTCTCGGCAGCTACGGCGTCGCGTGGTTCGGCATCCGCATCAACACCATTGCCAATAGTCGCGCGGCTTTTTCCTCGTTGCGCGGCAATCCGCTGAACACGCTTTTCATTCCGTTGCAGGCCGGCATGAGCATCGGCCTGCTCCTCGTCTGCGTGGAACTGACGTGCATGATTGGCATTCTCGCCTTCGTCCCGACGGCGCTCGCGGGCGCGTGCTTCATCGGTTTTGCGATTGGTGAATCGCTCGGCGCGACCGTTCTCCGCATCGGCGGCGGCATCTTCACGAAGATCGCGGACATCGGTTCGGACTTGATGAAAATTGTTTTCAACCTCCCCGAAGATGATCCGAAGAATCCCGGCGTCATCGCTGATTGCACCGGCGACAACGCGGGTGATTCCGTCGGCCCCACGGCAGACGGTTTTGAAACCTACGGTGTGACCGGCGTCGCGCTCATCGCGTTTCTTGCGCTGTCACTGGTTGCGTCGCCGATTCTCTGCGGCAAATTGATTCTCTGGCTGTTCGCGATTCA
Organism: Verrucomicrobiota bacterium; assembly: GCA_043775015.1. Lineage (GTDB taxonomy): Bacteria > Verrucomicrobiota > Verrucomicrobiia > Limisphaerales > CANJXF01 > CANJXF01. The sequence continues at coordinate 11,490 of JAYVSV010000124.1, read as the reverse complement.
GAGCTTGATGATCGTCGCCTCACTCGTTTCGTTTTATTTGAACAAGGTCATCGCCAACGCCCGTTACGGCGGCAAAAAAGATTTTAATTGGGAAGCGCCGCTCACCGACCTCGTTTGGATCACTTCAATTCTTTCCATCATCACCTGCTTCATCGCGAGCAAATGTCTGCTCGGTGATTTCACCGTGACACAAATCGCGGACGGCGTTTCCAAAGAAGTTCCACTTGGAAAACTCTGGTGGATTCTTTCCGCCATCATCGCCTGCGGCACTTTGGCGGGCGCGCTCATCATGGAGTTCACCAAAATTTTCGTCAGCACCAAGTCGCGCCACGTCCAGGAAGTCACCAGCGCGTCCGACCACGGCGGCGCTTCGCTCAACGTCCTCGCTGGACTCGTCGCCGGAAATTTCTCCGCGTTCTGGATGGGCCTCGTCATCCTCGGTCTCATGTTCGTCTCGTATTTGTTTTCGCAGCAGGCGGACTTCATGGCGCTCATGCCGCCGCAGTTTCAATTCGCCGCGCCCATCTTCGCCTTCGGCCTCGTCGCCTTCGGTTTTCTGGCGATGGCTCCCGTGACAATTGCCGTGGACAGCTTCGGCCCCGTGACCGACAACGCGCAGTCCGTCTATGAATTAAGCCGCATCGAAGCGCAGCCGAACATCGCGGCGGAAATCGAAAAAGAATTCGGCTTCAAACCCAACTTCACCGACGCCAAGCACGAACTCGAAAAAGGCGACGGCGCGGGAAATACTTTCAAAGCCACCGCCAAACCCGTGCTCATCGGCACCGCCGTCGTCGGCGCGACCACGATGATTTTCGGCATCATCATGCTGCTCCAAAATGCCTTCGGCGACGCCATCGCGCACTTGAGCCTCGTGAATCCGCAGGTGATTTTCGGCCTGCTCATGGGCGGTGCAGTGATTTATTGGTTCACCGGTGCGAGCACGCAAGCCGTCGTCGCCGGGGCTTACAGCGCGGTCGTCTTCATTAAGAAAAACATCAAGCTTGATGCGGAAACCGCTTCCATTGAAGACAGCAAACGTGTCGTGGAAATTTGCACCCGCTACGCGCAACGCGGCATGAAGAATATTTTCATCGTCGTCTTCGCCTTCGCGCTCGGCTTGCCGTTTTTTAATCCATATTTCTTCATCGGCTATCTCATCGGCATCGCGTTCTTCGGTTTGTTCCAAGCCATCTTCATGGCCAACGCCGGTGGTGCGTGGGACAACGCCAAGAAAATTGTCGAAGTTGATATGCGCCAAAAAGGAACTGAACTTCATGCCGCGACCGTCGTCGGCGACACCGTGGGCGATCCGTTTAAAGACACCTCTTCCGTGGCGATGAATCCGGTGATTAAATTCACGACGCTCTTCGGCCTGCTCGCCGTGGAAATCGCCGTGGAAATGACGCTGAAATTCAAGGAGCGTTTGCTCATCGATCCCAAGGCGATCAACTATAGTCCGTGGGTGGGGGCGTTCTTCTTCGTCATCGCGCTGATCTTCGTCTATCGCTCGTTCTACGGGATGCGTATTCCTGAAGAGAACACCGGCGTGGAAGGCGTGATGGTGATCGGCGCTCCCGAAGACAAGCTCAAGGGTTAAGCGCGGATGGGTAGCACCTGCCTCTGGCGGGTGCGAAGAGTTTTGGCTATTGTAAATGGCGGGTATTTTCGCATCGCATGTTTGTTGGACAGAAATTATCGCATCGTTGGCCTGAGGATTACCTGCAATGTCTCCTGCAATTTCTTGCGCTCGATACGCCCTCGAAGCTCGCGTATTTACCTCCAAAATTTGAGGAGACATTATTCCACATGGGCGAAGCCGACATGAGCACGGACAGCCCTCTCGTTTTTGTCGTTCAATTAGCGCAGGACTGCTGTAAAGCTGCTTGGTTTCAATACGAGGATGAAAGGAGACAGCTTCTTATCGAGCTTCATCGTCTTTTGGAGGTCATGTCATTCAGTAAAGACATTTTCATGTGGAATTTCAGGATATGGGACGAGCACAAAGATCGCATTTGGGACTTGGTTGCTCGCTTAGCACGTATGGCTTTGTCATCGTATGGTTGGCCTGTGGCCGTGCCTGCAATCCCTTGTTCAGTCTTACTCAATGAATGGTCATCGGGAGCATATTCCGGTGACTGACGCGCGCTGGTTTTCCAATTGATTCGCACCCGCCGGAGGCAGGTGCTACCCGCGTTGCACCACTGCCCGATAAATCCGCAACAATCCGTAATCAAATTTATTTCTCAGGAATTCTCTCGCGCCGCCCAAATTTCCAAAACCAAATTTCTCAAACGCGGCGGCAATTTCCTTCTGCTCTTCCAGCGTGAGGAATTGTTGCAACTCAATTTTTTCACCCGCCTCAATCACAGTAGCCAGGTGGCCGTAAATCGTGCTGGTGGCAAAACCGCGTTTCCGGGCGATGGCTTCGACCGAATCTCCAGACCGGAATAATCTTAACGTTTCGCGAGTGGTCTCGTTCAAGTGCGCCTTCGGCGGTGGCGCGACAAATGAATCGTCCGCGAAAATCTGGCGTGGGGCCGTCAGCAAATGGAGCGCAATTTCCTCGAGAAACAATTCACCAAATTCTTGCAGCTTTTTCTGTCCGACGCCGCTGATGCGGGAGAATTCCCGGTCGTTGGCCGGATAATTCCGCGCCATCTGCCGCAGCGCTACATCCGAGAAAATGATGTAGGACGGGACCGCCCGCTCATCGGCTAATTTTTTCCGCAACTGCCGCAGTCGGTCGAACAGAACATCGTCACACGCAATATCGCCCACGCGGGGAATTTTTGTTTCCGGCGCTTTCATCGGTTTGGTCAGCGTGACCGGTTTGCGCTCTTTCAAAACTTTCCGACCATCATCCGTTAGTTCGAGCACGTTAAATCTTTCCGCGATTTGCCGCACGAAACCGAGTCGGACTAATTCCCGGCCGATCGCCTTCCATTCCTCGCGGCCGGTTTCTTTGCCGATGCCGTAAGTCGAAACAGTTTCGTGGTTCCATTTGCGGACATTGTCCGTGTCCGCGCCGGTCAGCACTTCGACAATCTGGTTGAGTCCAAAATCAAATCCGCTCTTTTCGCGAACGCGAAAAACACACGACAAAAATTTTTGCGCGGCAAGCGTGCCGTCGTAAGTGTCGCGCGGCGAAAGACAGTTGTCGCAAGCACCGCAGTTTGCGTCCGGGAAAATTTCCCCGAAGTAACGAAGAAGCGCGGCGCGGCGGCACTCGCTGCTTTCCGTGTAATGCACCATCTGTTGCAACTGGTCGCGCGCGATCTGCCGCTCCTGCGCGGGTTTTTCGTCGATGAACTTTGAGTATTTCACCACGTCGCCCGCGCTAAACAGCAAAACACATTCGCTGGGCAAACCGTCACGACCCGCGCGCCCGGTTTCCTGGTAGTAGCCCTCGATGTTTTTCGGCAAATCGTAGTGGATGACAAAACGCACGTTCGATTTGTTGATACCCATGCCGAAAGCAATCGTGGCGCAAATCACGCGCACTTCATCGCGCAGAAATAATTCCTGATTTTTGGCGCGGTCCTTTTGATCGAGACCGGCGTGATATGGTTTGGCCTTCACACCATCCGCATTCAAGCGCTCGGCCACCATTTCAGCGCTCTTGCGGCTCTGGCAATAAACGATGCCGCTTTCCTGCGGACGTTCGCGCACGAAAGCCAGCGTCTGTTCGTAAGCTTTATTTTTCGCGAGGACGCGATAAATCAAGTTTGGACGGTTGAAACTGGCGACATAAACCAGCGACTCGCGCAGGCGCAGATGTTTGACGATGTCTTCGCGCACCCGCTCGGTGGCCGTCGCGGTGAGCGCCATGAGAGGAACGTTCGGAAAATGATCGCGCAGTTGGGCGAGTTGCCTGTATTCCGGGCGAAAATCGTGGCCCCACTCGCTGATGCAATGCGCTTCATCAACGGCAATGAGATTTACTTTCCAGTTTTTTAAATCTTCCAGAAAGCCGGAAATCATCAGCCGCTCCGGCGCGACGTAGAGCAGACGAAATTCGCCATTGTGCAAACCGCGCAAACGATTCCGCGCCTCGTTGGCATCGAGCGAAGAATTCAGAAAAGTTGCGGCCACACCGCTGGCTTGCATGGCATCGACCTGGTCTTTCATCAACGCAATGAGCGGCGAAACGACCACCGTCAAACCTTCCCGCGCCAGAGCGGGTAATTGAAAGCAGAGCGATTTTCCGCCGCCGGTCGGCAGCAGCGCGAAAACATCCTTGCCCGCGAGCGCGTCGCGGATGATTTCCTCCTGAAGCGGACGAAAGGAAGCAAAGCCGAAATACTGTTTCAGCAGCGGCAAAAGTGAAACGGCTTCAGAAGTCATGGCACGCTGCCACTAAACCCAATCAACGCGGGCGATTCAAGCTTGCGCAGAGGTTTCGCGGCGGCGGCTCTCGGACTTTCTTGTCGAAATCGCCGCCGGTCTTACTGAATTGCGAGAAGTTCCACCTCAAAGACCAAGATGCTGTTCGGCGGAATTTTCGGGCTGGGACTGGATTCGCCATAAGCGAGATTGGGAGGAATCTCGAACTTGAACTTGTCGCCCACTTTCATGAGCTGAACGCCCTCGGTCCAACCGGGGATGACGCGGTTCAACGGGAAACTGATCGATTCTCCGCGTTCCACCGAGCTGTCGAACACGGTGCCGTTGAGCAGCGTGCCGTGGTAATGTACTTTTACTGTGTCGGTGGCTTTTGGCGAAACGGTGCCCGTGCCCTGTTTCATCACCTGGTATTTGAGTCCGCTGGCAGTTGTTTTCATTTCATTGGTTTGATTGCCGGCGGGAGCCGGAGTGTTCGCGTCGGTTTTTGCCTCATCGCTGGTCGGCGTGGTTTTGTTGCAGCCCAAAAGGCAAAGAGACACCGCCACGGTCGAAAAGAGTCGTAATATCATAGTGCAAATTTGGCTGCGGTTGATTGCAACGCGCGGAGAGCTTCCGCCATGCGCCAGACAAGGTCAAGCGCTTCGCCGAAAAAGCGTACCTTTGTCTCGGTCCCTCTTTGGCAGGGCATGTTTCCCAAGGTGAAGCGGCGTTGTGCTAAGCAGGTGGTTTCACGGTATCGGAATTAGGCGATAAAAGCGTTGTGTTTCACCAATCACTGAGTCCGATATGCTCGCGAGGGAATTGACGGACGTAATCGAGCCTCCTAAATCAATCCAATCGCTTTGATTTAAATCCGTCTTATATTGCGCCTGAAGAACCTGCCCGACCGACACACGCCAGGTTAAAGTGAGCAGACCGTTCGTTAGACTGCTAGACTGGAAAACCGGTAAAGGCACTCCCCGGCGAATATTGCAATTGCTATAATCGGCCACATAAAGGTTCCCTTTCGTGTCCATAGCCACACCATTGGGTCCGGCGAACCGCGCCTCACTAGCTATACCATCAACGCTCCCAGAGGTTGCCGCCAAGCCGCCAGTCGTGGTTACCACCCAGTTTGATCCAATTGGGGTGATCTTCCGGATAGTGTTGTTTTGCAAGTCCGCCACATAAATGTTGGTGGCGCTGTCCACCGCGAGGCCTCCTGGAGAATTGAATCGCGCGGTACTGTTGGTCCCGTCGGCAGAGCCACGGACACCAGCCAACCCTGCAATGGTAGTCACGATCCAGTTAGTGCTCTCGGGCCTTAGCTTGCGAATGGTATGGTTGCTTTGATCTGCCACATAGACATTCCCGTTATTGTCAACTGCGACTCCCGAAGGGCTTGTGAAACGCGCCGCACGGTTTGTTCCATCAGCGCTGCCAGAGGACTGGCCTGCGATCGTGCTCACCACCCAATTCGTTCCGACCTGAATGATTTTCCGGATCGTGCTATTGAACAGATCCGCCACATAAACATTTGTAGCAGCATCGACTGCGGGACCTTGGGGGAGCCAAAAGCGCGCTGCCGTATTGGTACCATCGTTAGAGCCAGACGCCCCAGCCAACCCTGCGATTGTGCTGACGACCCAGTTTGATCCAATTGGGGTGATCTTCCGGATAGTGTTGTTTTGCCAGTCCGCCACATAGACGCTGCCGTCGTTATGTACCGCTACGCCCGAAGGGGAATTAAACCGGGCCATGCTGTTAGTACCATCGACACTGCCGGATTGTTCGGCTAGTCCGGCAATGGTGCTTACCACCCAGTTCGTTCCCATCGGCGTGAGCTTCCGAATCGTGGAGTTTCCCCGATCAGAAACATAAACAGAGCCGCTGCTGTCCACGGCGAGGTTGGAAGGGCCGGAGAACCGAGCGGATTGGTTGGTGCCGTCCGCACTGCCACACGCTCCCGCTAATCCCGCTATGGTCGTCCAAGAATAAAAATCGGGAATAATTACGGACAGGAACGCATTCGAACTGCTCGTGATACCCGCGCTGTTACTCACAACGACGAAATAGCTGCCTCCGCTTGAGGGCTGGACATTGGTTAACGACAGGTAAGAGTTCGTCGCACCGACAATAATCGCCGAGTTAAAATGCCATTGGTAGCTCAAAGGTTCCGTGCCATAGGCGCTGACGCCTACAGTGAAGTTCTGTCCAGAGGAAGTCGTGACTGACTGCGGTTGGCTTGTTAGGATAGGAATGGACGATGTTACCGTCAGTATCGCTACGGAACTCGTCATAGAACGGTAGGAATTGGTAACGATGACAGTATAAGCTCCCGCGTTAGCCGATTGCGCATTGGTCAGGCTGAATGTCCAGTTGGTAGCGCTCGGCAGGTTGGTCCCGTCGAGCTGCCACTGATAATTTAACGGCAATTCCCATCCGGTCGCCGCGATACTCAAGAAGACTTCCAAGCCGGCTGACACGACTTTGTTTGAAGGCCCAATGAGGATCGGCGGCCCCGGCGGCGGTTTGCACTTGCCGGCGCTGCTGGCCGCGTAGATCGCCGCAACCTCGCCTGTCGATAACGCGCGGTTGTAAATAGAAACCTCGTCAATGAGCCCATCGAATTGCCCATTCGTGTTTGAGGTATCCCGGCCAAAATTCAAAGAGTTCTGGGATAGCGAGCCGGTAGCCGCAGAGTAAACTGAACTCTTCACCACGCCGTTCACGTAAAGCCTCCGATCCGTGCCATCAAACGTCCCCGCCAAATGGGTCCATTGGTTTGTGTTCACAACGCCGCCACCAAAGCCGATTCCTGCGATAATGAAGTTGGGTGTGCCCGTCTTAATGGACAAAATGTATCCATTATTGTATCCATTACCTTTCGCGACGACGGGCGCATTAGAGGATTGACTACGCTGAAAAACCCACGCTTCAACCGTAATTGCGTTCGTTGGATTTAGAAGCGAACTGTCCGGGACCGTAATGTATCCACCCGGATGAAGGTCAAAGGCCCCGCCCACAATCCCGAGAGCATTGCTTGCGCTTCCTTGCAACGAGCCGTGGAGCTGCCCAAACACGTCGCTTGAATCGGTGTCCCCGCTCCACCATGCCACCATTCCCCCGGGAGGGGATAAACAGTCAGCCCTCGCATCAATCAATGGTTGCAACGCCGTCCATGACAAAAGGACAATAATCCACGTTGGCAAAGTTGATTTTGACTTTGATAGCATGGCCAATGTCCTTTTCTACACCGGTGGTTTCGTTGCAGTCATTTTGTCGATGAATAATAGTTCAATTTCAGGTCGATTAGCTGTCGTCTGTCCTGCTTTGTCAACGAATATTATTCGAACTGTCTCGCCGGAAAAGCATTCTTGCCGCCCGCTTTGCGCTCTGTATTGTGCTGCCACAGCGAAAGCAACCAAGGCGGAAAAGGCTTATGTCTAAAAATAAAAACCCAGGAAATTTTTTCAAAATGTTCTTCGTCTCCATCTCGTTTCTCATCCTTTGGCTGGGAACCATGGCGAACCTCTGCGCCGCCGATATGTTGACGCGGCGTGAATGGAAGGTGGACGGTGTCGTTCGCGAAGCGCTCGTTCATGTTCCGGCCACGGCAAAGACAAATACCGCGCCGGTCGTCTTTGCGTTTCATGGGCACGGCGGTTCCATGAGCAACGCCGCCCGCTCGTTCGGCTATCACACGCTGTGGCCGGAGGCGATTGTCGTTTACATGCAGGGACTCAACACGCCCGGACGCCTCACCGATCCCGAAGGCAAGCGGCCCGGCTGGCAACAGGGCGTCGGCGACCAGAACGACCGCGACCTGAAATTCTTCGACGCGGTGCTGGCCAGCTTGAAAAAGGATTACAAGGTGGACGCCAAACGCCTCTACTCCACCGGCCATTCCAACGGCGGTTCGTTCACCTATCTGCTGTGGGAAGCGCGCGGCCATCTGTTCGCCGCCTTTGCGCCATCGGCCTCGCTCTCGCGCTCACTCGTTTCTGTCTCTCCGACGGGGGTGGGGCGCGGCAGTCCCCTGCGCGTCGAGCCTTCAACTATCCCTGCTCGCGTCGAAGAATCAAACGACGGCGCGCACGGAGTGACGCGCCCTACCTACCTTCCCAAGCCCGTCCTCCACGTCGCGGGCGAAAACGATCCGCTCGTGAAATTTGCATGGCAGAAATTGATGATCGACGCGCTGCGCAAGCTCAACCAATGCGGCGAAGGCAAACCGTGGGAACAGGACAAGCGCTGCACCATTTACGAATCGAACGTCAACGCGCCCGTGGTGACTTTCATCCATCCCGGCACCCACCAATTCCCTGCCGCCGCCCCGGCGATCATCGTGAAGTTTTTCAAGGAGCAGACAAACAACGCGCCCCTGGTTTACGAAGGCACCGTTGGTCCCGGCCTGGGCAAGCACATTGTTTTTATCGCGAGCGATCACGAATACAAATCCGAAGAAGCGCTGCCCGCTCTCGCCCGCATTCTCGCCAAACACCACGGCTTCAAATGCACTGTCCTCTTCGGAGTCGATCCGAAGACCGGCGCGATCATGACTGGCCTGTCCAACATCCCCGGCACCGACGCGCTGAAGACCGCCGATCTCATGGTCATCTTCACCCGGTTCCAGAATCTGCCCGCCGAACAAATGCAGCCGATTGTCGATTATCTCAATCGCGGCGGCCCGGTCGTGGGACTGCGTACGGCAACGCATGGTTTCAACATTCCGAAAGACAGCCCGTTCGCGAAATACGACTACGAATACTCCGGCGACGATTACAAAGGCGGGTTTGGCCGGCAGATTCTCGGCGAGACCTGGGTTGGGCATTACGGGCCTAACCACAAATCCAGCACGCGACTCGACATCGTTCCCGGAATGGCAAACCACCCGGTGCTCACCGGCGTGGCCAACATGTGGGCCGAGATCGGCGCTTACAACGCTTATCCGATCGACGGCAGCGAAGTTCTGGCCATGGCCTTGCCGCTCTCCGGCATGGAACCATCGTCACCCGTGGACCCCACCAAAAAGTCGATGCCCGGCGCGTGGGTGCGCACCTACCAAAGTGCTTCGGGCAAAGCGGGACGCGTCTTCACGAGCACTTACGGCGCGTCGGGCGATCTGATGAACGAAGGTTTCCGCCGCATGGTGGTGAACGCCTGCTTCTGGGCCATCGGTCTCGAAAAAGCGATCCGACCGAATGCCGACATCAGTTTCGTCGGCCCGCTCCGTCCGACCTGGCACGGCGACACCAAGCGCGCCGCCGTTGTGACCCCGGAAGATCTGGCCGGTTGGGATTCGCCAATCTGGCCTGAGCCAAAGAAGTGAAACCTCTGTCGTAGGAGTTTCAAGAGAAAACTCGCACGCGATCATTTATAGAAATGGCGATAGGGCAAAGTTGCCGCGTTGCCCAGGATCTCGAGTTCGCGTCAGCCATTGACCTTCACTGCGTGTTCCGCATTATTTCCGCATGTTCCGATTCGTCCAGGCGTTCATCGCGCTTAACTGTCTTTGTTTTGTTAATTTTGCCGTGGCTGAAAAAGTCGCGTCGCAAAAGCAGGGCGCAACAAACGAAACGCATCTCGGTTTTTATCTTCATGCCGGCTGGAACTACGATTATCCGTTTGCCGTTCATAGCTGGAAACGCCCGGATTACGCAGACATGTTCCGATTCCTCAAAGAACTGGGATACGACCGCGTCATGCTTTGGCCGCTCGTTGAAACCATTCCGCTTCCCTTGTCCGAGGCGGATGCCCGCGACCTTCGCGAATACCGCAAAATTGTCACGGAAGCGCAACGCGCGCGGCTGGAATGTTGGCTGACTCTTTGCCCGAATCTCACGGTTCGTTCCGAAACTTCCGCGCAACGTTGGAACGACCGCACGTTGATGCCGAATGTCCGCGTCATGCACTTTGATAATCCGGCGGAGAAATCCGCCTACCTCGAGCATCGCGCGAAAATTATTTCGATTCTCAACAATGCCGATGGTTACGTGACGATTGACGGCGATCCGGGCGGCTACGCGGGCGCGCGCGCGGAAGATTTCGTCAACCTCTTTTGCGCCGACCACGACGTTCTGCAAAAGCGCGGCACGCATCCGCGTTCGCAAAAAGTGGTTCCGTGGATCTGGTGCGGCTGGGGCACGCGCGGCGTCTGGCAGGAGCCGATTCAACCTTTTGTCGAAAGGGAACTGAATCTACTTAAAACCAATCTGTCTGCGCCGAATGAATTTCTCATCGGCCAATGCCGCTCTCCATTTGCCTGTCGCCGAATCAATGTTGAACTCGCGCAAAAACTCGATCTTACGACGCGCTCCTCGATGATCTGCTACGAATCGGTCGAATACGAACCGGCGGCGCCTTCGGCGAAATTGCAGTTCGACGAAATCCGCCACACCTTGCGCGAGGAACAAAATTTCCGGAACAATTCGCGCGGCCTGATCGCCAACGCGCAGACGCCGATCATGGTTTTACCCGGAATCTATTTCTTCGCCCGCGCCGCTCGCGACATGAACTATCTTTCCAAAACCGACGGGCAAATCCTGAATGACTTCGCCGAATTTCTCGGTGGCGATCCCGCGCTGCTGGTTCCAGCGTTGACCTGTCTGCGACTCGATTTGAAGGGATTGCCTGATGCTCTTCCAGCGCGTTTGCACACAATGAAATTAAAAAGCAACGCGGCCAATTCTATTCCCGGCGGCGCGAAACGTTACGTGCAGATTCTCGCTGCTCAAGTCGAGTCGCGGTTGCAACTGCTGCGCGCGGTTGAGAAGCCTGCATCCACTCCCGACGAAGACGCGCAAAATCTCGCGCAAGGTGCAGCGGCCCTTGTTGCCTGGTGGAAACAACATCATTACACCGTGGAACACGACCAGCATCATCCCTTCCGCTGGAATTTTGTTGAGCCAGCGCAAGTCGAATTGCTGCGAAACTGGGCGAAGAAAAATTTCGCCGGCAAAAAAGAAATCATCCAACTCGCCGCCGTGAAATTATCCGACAGCGGCGCTCTCCCGTTGGACGAAGCGAAAGCGCGACTCACCGAACTGTGCGGCAATTAATTCTTTGGGGAACCTCCGAAAACTGCTTTTCGGAGTTGGGTTAAGGGTTGGGGTTCGATGTTTGGGGTGATTGGATTCATGACGACTCCTTTGGTGGGGGTGT
>JAYVSV010000123.1:0-6003 GCA_043775015.1 Verrucomicrobiota bacterium | reverse complement strand
TGGGCTTGCTTCGATAAAACGGAGAGAAAAGTTGGTTCATTTGGTTAGTTGTTTTGGAGTTCGAAGTCAACGGGTGAAGAGAAAGCCAGCGCGCTGTGGAACCGCAGCGCCGTGGGCGCGGCGTCTTTGTAGAAAGCGATGAAGCCCTACAACCGCCATGTGTTAGCGGACGACCAAGGCATCGACAGCCACCGGGCCGGGGCCACGATTGATGATCTTAATGGCGTGTTTGCCGGGCGGCAGACCGGTTATTTCGTACACCACCTGCTGCGCTTGACGCGCGCCTTTCACGGATAAATCCGCCGTGGCCCGGTTCTGGCCGTCAATCAGAATCTCGATCTTTCCAGCCCCCGGTTCTTTCGGGGCGACAATTTTGACGCTGACGCCAGTGAATGAATCAGTCCAGACATCGCCGGGCCTTTCGCTGATGGTGAGGTCGTTGTTAAAATCGCCGGTGCCGAGGTTGCTGCGGCGAATCCAACCGGGATACGTCGCGCCCGGATCGTCGTCATTGATCCAGCCCTTGTCGTGCGTGATGCGCAGGACGCGGCAGGTTGAAGCGAGTAGTTGATTGGTTATACCGGTCAGCGACTCTACCGTTCCGCCGGGCGACACCGTCAACCCCTGATCGTCTTGTGTAAATGTCAGTGGAACATCGGAGCCGAGCATCTCGACTTTGGATACTTTGCCTAACGTTGCGCCGCCGGAGCGCAGGGCTTTGAGCGTGATGGGCCCACCCGGCCAGTTCATCAGTGCGGTATAAACGCTGCCGTTGTTGCGCGTATAGCAAATCGCATTTGCATTCTCCTCGCAGACTTCAAAGGGACGCGAGGAATAAACCGCCTCGCCATTGACCTTCAGCCACGCGCCGAGATCCTTGCCAATTCGGATCACTTCAGGGTCCAGATCGCCGCGCCCGTGTTGGGTCAGATTGAGCAGCATGGTTCCATTCCGGCAGACATTTTGCATCAACAGGCCGGCAATCTTTTTCGCATCCAAATATTTCTGCCCAGATTTGTAGTGCCAGTCGGCAATGGTGGTTTCGGTTTGGAACGAATACGCCATGATCGCCGGTTCGATGATGGCTTCGGTGCTCTTGACCAGCGAACGGTCAACAAGAGGAAGCAGTTCAGGACTGTTTTGGAAGCTGTTGTAACGCCCGCCGACGGCTTTGAGATTGAGCACGGCTTCCATTTTTCCGTGGTTCCACTGCAACGATTTATTGTAGAAATTTGCCGCCAGGGTTGGCGCCAGAAATCCTAATCCCATGTGAACGCCCAAATCCACCTGTGAATCGCCGGCGTGCTCGTCGAAGTATATGACGTCAGGATGATACTTGGTGATGGCATCGTCCACGCGCCACATGAACTGGTTGGCAAAAGGGGAGAGCAACGGATCGTTGTCCGGACGGCGCGGCCCCCTCGCCACGGTGTGCGCCGGTCCGTAAAGGTCCACCGGATCGAGGCCTTCCCACCACGTTCCTTTTCCGTCCAAAATTGTTTTCAGCGCATCGTAAGGCACGCCCTGTTCCGGACCCCGCTTGTCGCTGGTGAAACGCGTGGGCATGAACTGGCCCCAAGTCCGTCCCGGCGTGTCGTGAAAGCCGATGCCGAATCGCAGCCCGTGCTGGCGCGCGACCTTTTCCCAGGTTCCCACGACGTCCACTTTGGGGCCGACATTCACCGAGTTCCACGGCTGGTAAGTGGAGTTCCAGCAATCGAAATTGTCGTGGTGAACGCCCATCGCCATGAAATAGCGCGCGCCCATTTCGATATACAAATCCATCAACTCATCCGGTTTCCAGCGGTCGATGACCCAGTTGTGGGCGATGTCTTTGTAACCGTATTCCGACGGATGGCCAAAGTGGTTCGTGTGATAACGATATTGCGCGCTGCCCTCCTGATACATGCCGCGCGCATACCAGTCGCCCGCCTCAGGCATGGACTGCGGATCCCAATGCGCCCACGCGCCGAACTTCGCGTCACGCCACCATTCCGGCACGGTGTAAATCCGGCTCATCTCCTTCCAGTCGGCGGCATAAGGACCGGCGGCCACCGGCAACGGCGACAGGTTCCAGATGTCCGGCGGCAAACCAAGATCGCCGTCATCAACGACGATCCGGTCGATGTTTACCGCGACATCATTGGTTGCCAGGCTGATGGTCAGCGTCGCCTTGGCGGGAATCGCGAGTTCAATGATTGCATTGAGAAAAGAATTGGTGGGCGCGCCGGAAGAATGAACATTCATTTTGCGCGCGGGTTGGTCGTTTACCGCCACGCTGATCGAGCCCGCGTTTGTCGTGGCGTAGCGAATCGCCAGTTTGCCGGAAGCCGGCAGACCCGCAAACGTCACGCTCTGGCCTGGCTTGTCCAAACTGATCAGAGAGCCTGCTGACGCCGAGCGATCAACCACCTTGGATGTCCCGCCGCCAAGGACGGCGGATGCCGCCTCGAAAGTGTGTTTTTCCGCGGCGCTGGCCGAAGTAAAGGCAGAGACCAACAACAAACATTCAACGGCAAATTTTCGCAGGTTGTTGATGAAAGTCGACCACATGATGCCATGCTGCCAATCTTTAGGTGGATTGTCACCTGTCGAACTCGAGCAGGGACACACCATCTTTGAGACGACGCGCTGAGCTTGTCGCTTTCGCCACGACTCAAAGCGGAACTTTCACAACGCACCGTTACCGGGAGCTTCGGCGCGTCTGCGTAAAGTAAAGGTAAAGGGGTCGGAGCTGAATGGCGGTTAGATAAGGCCCAAAACTTTCTTGGAGAGGCGCTTGCGACGACGCGTATCGGACGCGGAGGCGAAGATGATCCGGCGTGATACGCGCTCCATTTCCTGGATGGTCTTCCAGAGTTTTCGTTCGTTGGCCACCGCTTCCTTCATCGCTTCGTAAAGGGGTCGGAGATTACTATTAACGTGTTTTTCTGATGGGATAGTCTCTGTAAAGGGGTCAGTCCGGAGTAATTACACAGGTCCGAGTTCATGTTGGTTGTCCGTTTTATTTTTGTCCTTCGCATTTTGCAGCCGTTGTGCGATCCCTATTTTCCGCGCATCCCCTTTGGCCCGCCGCGCCAACTCTGTTCCCGTCCAGCCCAGTTTGTCCAGTTCTTCGTTCAAGATGCGTCGCGCCTTTTCTTCTGTCGTCTCGCGGCGGTCACCACGGTTTATGACGTGGTAGATCGCGCCGGGATACTCAATTCGCAACGCACGGGGCACAACCAAACCCTACCGAACCGCCGAGTTGGTGTAAATCCTCCGGACTAACCCCTTTATGACCAGGGCTGACGCATCTAATTCAGTGCGGAGCTTCACTCTCATTAACACTGCGGCTTTAGCCCGGTGAAAGGAGGGGGAAAAGGATTTCAGCCGTTTCAACGGCTTCTGCGCGCATTTCGGGAAGCCGTTGAAACGGCTGAAATTCTGATGGGCACGCAGGAACACCGGGCTAAAGCTAATGCCTTTCGGGAATTCCAAAGTTGAATCCCAAAGGGATTCCGACCCAAAGCCCAGGGTTGCGAGGAACGAGCTACCCTGGGAAGAAATCGTAATCGCACCCAACCCCAACGGGGTTGCGGCTCATGCGTCAAAACGTGACACAACCCCGTTGGGGTTGAGAACCTCTCCGGCGGCGACCCAGGGTAGCTCGTTCCTCGCAACCCTGGGCTGGAGGACTCAATCCCTTTGGGATTGTCGGAATGCCGTAGCCTCAAGTTGCCAGCCATTTTCCCGTACTTCGAATTCCCGAAAGTCATTAGGGCTAAAGCCGCGGTGTTAATGAGAAATAATTTAGATGCGTCAGCCCTGCTTTATGACCCCTTTACGGGATCCCTTCAAAACAATACGCTTCAAATAAAGAGAACTCCTTCACGCCTGAGCAACGCTTCCTTCCATTTTAACCCGCCGGAAAAACCGCCGATTTTTCCGCTCGCAGCAACCAGACGATGACACGGAATCAAAACGGGAATCGGATTCGTCGCGCAACCGCGGCCCACAGCGCGCATCGCTTTTGGATTTCCGATTTCATCCGCCAGTTCTCCATAGGTTTTGGTTTCGCCAATCGGAATTCTCTCCAGCGCCGACCAGACCTGTCTTTGAAATTCAGTCGCGTGGCTTAGATCATAGGGCGGCGGAGTTGAAATGGGTTTGCCGGAGAGCACTTCCTTCAACGACCGCGTGGTGAGTTTGTGCCAGCGCGAAATCTGCGCGCGGACTCCGGAAATTTCCACCCACGCGGGCGCCGGTTTTTTCGCGGATGGAAAATCGAGCTGCATCAGACCCGTTTCCGAATAATGCGCCAGAAAATTTCCGTCGGACGTTTGAACCGGCAGGCTCGCGATGGGCAGTCGGTGAGTCGATTTCATGCGGAGAAATTCAATGATGCCGGATAAACATGGCGATGACTCCCCAGGCGGCCAGCACGAGCACAATTGTCACGACCACAAACCGATTCCGCGCCACGCGCTTTTCGTAACGGAGCGGACGCAGGCCTTGAATGCTCCCCGCCGCGAGGTAATTGACGAGCTTCGGGTTCGCCGCCGGGCGCGACCGGAAGTTGCCCTTCATGCGCCCCAGAAAACCGAGCAGATCATATTTACGAACTCCGAGCTGATTGTATTGCTGCGGCGGCGTGACCGGCTCGCTGGCCTGAAGACGATTTTGATCCACGTCCTCGAAAATCGGTTCGCGGGTGGCCGGAGGCGGCGGTGGAGCAGCGGCGATGCGACCGGGAAATGCGGTGGAACGAACGCGCGGTTCGTTGGCGGTTTTTGCCGGTTGCGAATTGAGCTTTTGGATTTTTGCTTCGAGGGCGGCGATTTCCGCGTTCAAAGCTTTGGCTCGTTGCGAAATGGGATCCGCTTTTTTCTTGAACAGTCCCATGCGAGTCAGTCTAACGCCGCAAAACGAGCATCAGAAAAATACCGAGGCCGAGCAAGACCAGCGGCCAGGTTAAAGCGAGACCGAGTTTGAAGAGTTGCGCAAAACTCTGCGTGGCAAAGACCGGCTGAACGGCATCGTTGGATGGTTTTTCTTTTCCGGTGACGGGTGCCGCCGAAAGAACAGAAAACTTCAGACGGGCCGAGTTCCATTCCATCCGCGCGTTTTCAATGGTGGTGAGCGCGCGGGTGAGTTCCACGTTCACGCTATCTTTGCTCCAGGTTTCCTGGCTGATGTTTTGCACTTTTTGCAGTGCTTCTTTCAATTCGTAAACTGCTTTGGCCATTTGCTCGGCGTCGCGACGCGCGGCGAATTCTGCTTCTTCGAGCAAGCCCAGGCCGCGCGTGAGGTTCTGCAACATTTCATCGCGCCCGGTTTGAAATTCCATCTGGCGGCGGCGCAATTCTTCGAGTCCCGCGCGTTCGCGTTCCAACTCTTCCTGGGCGCGCTTGAGTTCGGCGAGTTTGCTTTGGGTTTCGTTGACGCGCGAGTCCACTTCTTCGCGAGTGGGCGGGCGTTCAAAATCACCGCTGGATGAAGGGGTCATGGTGCTGGCGTAACCGGTCTTTCGCGATGGTTGAAAATCGCTGTCCACAAAATCGGATGTATCAAATTCCGTCGGCATGGTGGGATTTTAGACATCTCGTTTCGCCGTGTAAAGCAAGCGATTGACTTTCCATCTTAATCTTAATCTCCGCCTAAAAATATTAAGAGCAAGATTAAGAACTGACTTACAAAATATTCGCCGCCAACTCCGCCAGATCCGAGCGCTCCCCTTTTTGCAACTCGATGTGCGCGGCGATCGGGTGTGCGCGGAATTTACTGATGATGTAATTGAATCCGTTCGAGGACGAATCCACATACGGATTGTCGATTTGATAAGGGTCGCCGGTGAAAATGATTTTCGTGCCGTGGCCCACGCGGGTGATGATTGTTTTTACTTCAAGCGGCGTCAGGTTTTGCGTCGGTGTAAATTTCTTTCTGTAATTTGCTTTTCTTCCATCCGTCCTTCCCCTTCCGGGGTTCGACGGAGCGAAGGCGAGCGCAGCGAGCCGAGCGGAG
>JAYVSV010000122.1:0-10164 GCA_043775015.1 Verrucomicrobiota bacterium | reverse complement strand
AAAACCTGTCAACGCAGCAGCAAAGGCAAACTTCTCCGCGCCGCCATCGACCCCGCTTACCTCAAACTCGTCCTGACAAATTGATATGCGTCAGCCCTGCAGCTCACCGCCGGAAAGTTGACGAAATCTGGCTCACACAAACCGAGTCTATGGATAATATTTTTCCAGAGGTGAATTGGCGGTATTGGGCGTGAAGTTAAGAGTTCTGCGGACAAAATGTTTGAAAAGGGCGGAATTTTCAGTATCGTTTCCGCATGAGCACGGTTGCTGAAATTGAGAAGGCCATCCAGAAGTTATCGCCGCAGGAAATCAAGGCAGTGGCCGACTGGCTTCAGGAATTCCGCGAAGAAATGTGGGACCAGCAGATTGCAGCGGACGCCAAAGCCGGAAAGCTCGACAAATTGATGGAAGAGGCCAAGCAGGACTATCGGGCCGGTCGTTGCAAGCCGCTTCCATGATCAGTTGCACTTCTCCGAGATTCTGGCGGCACTACAACGCGTTGCTGCCTGAAATCCAAAAGCTGGCTGTCAAGAATTTCCAGCTCTTCAAAACCAATCCACAGCATCCTTCCCTTCGCTTTGAGCGCAAAAAACCCGACCTTTGGTCAGTGCGCGTCGGCAGCGGACATCGTGCGCTGGCCAGACAACTGGAGACAGCCTGATCTGGTTCTGGATTGGCCCGCACGACGAATACGAACGTCTCCTTCGAGAACTGTAAATCAATCCACGAGCAACTTACCGCCGTAAAAATTGACGAAATCTGGCTCACGCAAATCGAGTCGATGGACAATAATTTTTCCAGAGGTGAATTGGCGGTTTTGGGGGTGGAGCTTGTTCGTCGACTGATGTGGAAATTGTTTAAATGCAAGAAAGAAGCTGTCCGTATTTGCTGGTCTCGAATCGCAAGCACTAGAGTGAAGTTTCAGAAGGCAATAAGGGCCGTCACTCAGGCAAGCTTGATGGAGTATTTGTATTTCCTACAAGCGTGAGAGTTGGAAGTGGCGGATAATGAAAGTCAAATTCGTTGTTCCGCAAGAATTTGTTTTTCTGTTTTTGAGCGCCGACAAGAGCCGACATGATAAGGCATATCCCAGTCAAAATTGCCATAAGGTAACCAAAAAGCTGGCCATTGGATCGGGTTCCGTCTAACTCCTTAAATGCGACGATTATCGCAGCCGTGATCGCTGACACAAGCAATGCCGGAATTATTGCAATTAACATTCCTGTCAATGCGCCCTCAATATTTTGCACCCGAATTCCTGTTTTTTTTCGCCTAGCGAATTTCACCTGATGCAGATTAATTGTAGCTTGAAACTGCTCGCGGGTTTTGATCAGTGAATCCATTTTCCGGAAATAATCTGCTAATGATTGCACCTCACATCCGACCTGATCGAGCATTTCCACTGCATTCTGGAACTCACGCGGGCAATTTTCCATTGCTTGTTTGCAAAATCGGTTTTGAAAGTCTCGCAAACCATTGATTCCTTTGCTGAGATCTTTTGTAACATTAAGCTGCTGTTGTTTAAGCAAACTTGTTCCAAGTGAAATTATGAGTTGTGCTTCCGTCTCTGCGTCAACAAAACCAAAATAAGTATTCGAATCAAAATTCTTCCGCACTCGGCGAAAACTTTTGTTGATACTTGTTGCCTCGGCGTTCCAGTCATTCAGATTTTTTAACACGTTCTCTGCTTTTGCCATTATTGGTTCCGCTTTGCATTTTGCTTCCAGCCTCAGCAAGTCGAGGAGTTGTTGAAGTTCGTTCTCAAACTTAAGGAAGTCGAGATCGGTCGCGGCTTTAACTGTGTAATGCCGATCAATTACTACTGCCCGTCGTAGGTTCGAAATAGCTTCTTTCGGCTTTTCGCTGTGCATTTGAAATTTGGCCAGTTGATAAAACGCTTCGCCATTTTCGCGATTCAGAGCGACCGCCTGCTTCGTATGGTTTTCAGCTTCTGAAAGTTTATCCTGACAAAATGCAGCCCAGCCGGCAGCGGTTAATGCAAGACTCGCTTCAATCGGAAAGTCAGCCTTCGCATAACGAGCGGCTACGAGGAATGATGCTTCTGATTTGGCTAAATCGAGAACAGTAGCATCCGTGTTATTGATGTCGCCGAGCTGGAGGATTCCCAGCGTGTAATGAAAGCGATATTCCAATTTATAGCCAACATGATCGCCATAACCATTTACAGCCCTGAGCAAAGATTCAACTGCTTCAGGATAAAGTTCGCGACGAATTGCATCGCGTGCGATTTCATATTGATTGTATGCCCAAGTTTCAGCCGGTGTCTTAGCAATCGAGATCAATTGCTTCAGTGAGTCGTTGACCCGCCCTATGCCAGCAATCATTTGACTAAAGCCCCAGTCGAACTTGGCATTGAGCTCCGTCAATTCGCCGGATATGTCATCAAGATGCCAAGTCACGCTCTCGAATCCATGCTTCACATTACAATTGAGATCTGAGGTGGCAGAAAGCATTTCATAACCTCGTTCGTGAAGCTGTTCCAGCGTTCCAATCATTTCGCGAGATGATTTGGAAATGGAGTAGTTAACTTGCTCAACGGAGGCAGTGACGTCGGTCGCAAAGCTTTTCGATTGAAGATAGTCGCGGTAAAGAACGCGGTCTTGACCAGACCGCCCGATTAATTTCGGAGAGTAAGGAGAAAGATATTCACTCATGGTTGCAGTTTGCCCAAGTTTTTTGGAATTGAGCGGATTGAAACAAAGCCCTCAATTTGGCGCAAGAAACCATTTTATAAATCCCTTTGCGCCTTGGCGTCTTTGCGCGAAAATGTTTCATGCCGTTGACCGAGCAAGTCCGCAAAAAAAATATCCGACCTGCCCGCACAAATCGGGAAACCGCTTTTAAGGAATATCCAAATGCCGAAATTCGCTGGGTTGAATCGCAGCAATGGTGGACTGGATTAAATCGGCAGCCGCTTGAATGCGGCGGAGTTTGTTGGACGAAAGTTCAAGAATCGGAATGCGCCGGCCCGCGAGGGTTCTGCTGATATCGAATATTCTGATCGGAAGTGACGAACAGATCAAATTCGTCTTCGGCTCGTTTCAGCAACTCGCCATTTTTAATGCCGCCCCAACCGCGCTGCTTGCTGTCATACATTGATGTCCCGTCAGGAGTTTGTGCATCGGCCACGGCACGCATTCGTCCAAAAGAATCTTCATGCGGCGGCGGCCGAGAGAAGGAATTGCTCAGAACGTTCCAAAATCTGGCAAGCCATCTCGCGAGTGACGGAAGGAAAGCATTCCAGAAATTCTTCGAGGGTATAATTATCTTCGAGATAGTCGAAAAGGGTTTTGACGGGAACACGCGTTCCTTTGAACACGGGGGTGCCTCCAAGAATTTCGGGGTCGACTGTGATCAAATCATTTGGAATCACGAAAGAAATGTAACGAATGTTTATCTTGGGTCAACGTTCCAAAAATTATCAATACCAACACAGTTATCCGGTTTGCCGCCCAAACCGGGCATCGGTTGGTAGGGCGCGTCACTCCGTGCGCACCCCACCTTTTGAATTCGACAAATCCCTTTGCGCCTGCGCGTCTTTGCGCGAAAATGTTTCATGCCGTTGACCGAGCAAGTCCGCGCGCAACACTCGCGATTGCGCAACGTCAGGAAGTTCGTTATTTTTTCAACATGAACACGGAATTCGCGCCGCTTTTCAAACTTGGACGGGCTGAACGCCTTCAACTCGTCGAAGATCTCTGGGACAGCATTGCGCAAGAGGATGCGCAATTGCCGGTTCCTGATTGGAAACGCGACGAACTTCGCCGCCGCAAGGAGCGATTTTTGCAGCACCCCACATCTGGACGCACGTGGGAACAAGTCAAGCAACGGGCGCGCACAAAATGATTGAGCGGATCATTTACACCGCCGAGGCTGAAGACGACGTAGTTGATTCCTATATTTGGTATGAGGATCGCGAACTTGGGCTGGGTGAAGATTTTCTTCGTTGCGTCGAGGCGTGTGTGTTGATGATCCAACGGCATCCGCTTCTTTATCCTGTGGCCACAGACGAGTTCCGGCGGGCACTGGTTCGACGTTTTCCTTACGAAATATTTTATGAAACGTCGGAGAGCGCCATTATCATCTATGCAATTTTCCACTGTTCTCAAGACCCACAAAAGTGGCTTGCACGTCTCAAAAAGTTGGATGCCTGATTAAATCCCCTTTGCGCCTAGGCGTCTTTGCGCGAAAATGTTTCATGCCGTTGACCGAGCAAGTTCGTAAAAAATTATCCGACCTGCCGCACAAGCCTGGCATTTACCTGATGAAAGACCGGTTTGGGACGGTGATTTACGTCGGCAAAGCGCGCGATCTTCGCAAGCGCGTCAGCCAATATTTTCATCCGTCGCGCCGCCAAGGTTGGGACATCAAATTCCGCGCGCTCGTCGATGCCATTCACGATCTCGACACGCACGTCGTCAAAAGCGAACCGGAAGCGCTCTTGCTCGAAGGCAAACTCATCAAGGAATTTCATCCGCGTTACAACGTCAGTTTGCGCGATGACAAACGGTTTCTTTTGTTCAAGGTGAATTTGCAAGACCCGATTCCGCGCTTTACTTTGACGCGATTGAAAACCGACGGTGGCGCGAAATATTTCGGGCCATTCGTCAATTCCACCGCGGTGCGCAACACGCTGGTCATGGTGCGCAAGAAATTTAATCTGCGCGGCTGCCGTCCGCTCACGCCGAACGAAAGCGATTACAAACATTGTCTCTACGCGAATTTAAAATTCTGCACCGCGCCGTGCATCCTCAATGTCACGCTGGAACAATACAAACAACAGGTGCTCGCTGCGGTGGAATTTCTCGAAGGACAGACGGGCGAATTTGAGCAACAGATCGAGGAGGAAATGAAGAAGGCGGCTGCCGCACAGGAGTTTGAAAAGGCCGCGCAACTTCGCGATACGCTCAATGATTTGCGGCACACGACGAAAAAAACGAAGGAGTTCAAACGTTTGCCATATACTTTGCCGATGGCGATTGAGCCGGAGCGCGATGTCGAGGAACTGGCGAAGGTTTTGAATCTTCCCGCGCTACCCCAGCGCATCGAAGGATTTGATATTTCCAACATCAGCGGGACTTTCGCCGTCGCATCACTCGTGAGTTTTTGGAAGGGGCGTCCTGATCGTTCAAACTATCGCCGGTTCAAAATGAAAACGGTCGTGGGACAGGATGATTTTGCCTGCATGGCGGAGACGGTGAAGAGGCGATATTCGCGATTGGTGAAAGAGTCAGGAGTCAGGAGTCAGGAGTCAGAATCCAGAATTCAGAATCCAGAAACCAACTTGCCAGATTTAATTTTGATCGACGGCGGCAAAGGTCAACTCAACGCGGCTTGTGCTGAGTTAGCGAAACTCGGTTTGAGCAAAATTCCAATCATCGGTCTCGCAAAAGAGTTTGAGGAAATTTATCAACCCGGCGAAAGCGAGCCGCTCCGATTGAGTCACGATCTCGGCGCACTGAAATTATTGCAGCGCGTCCGCGACGAATCGCATCGCTTCGCAAATACTTACAACGCCAAACTTCGCCTGAAGAAAATCTCAGAAAGCATTCTGGATGAATTTCCCGGTATCGGCGGGAATCGCAAAACAGCGTTGCTCAAAAAATTCGGTTCCGTCCAGCGACTGAGGCTCGCATCAGTGGAACAGATTGCGGAAGTTTCAGGATTCGGCGGAAAGGCAGCCGCCGAACTGAAAATGTTTCTGCAAGCCCGTTCTATTTCAGAAGTTTAGAAGATGTCTCGCGACGGACGCGAAGGTGGCGAAGTGGAAATAGATTTGCGCTTAATTATTGTTGCCGTCGTATCCTTCGCGTCCGTCGCGAGACCCTCATTTCAAATCAAAACAAGACGCGTTGGATGAACCAAAAAGCTCCGGCGGCGGCGACTAACGCTGAACATGCCGGCACCCAGCGCGGCGTAAATGCCGGCTCTTTTTTCAAGCGCCAGATCACGGGCAAAATAATTGCAGCGACGGCGATTTGCCCAACTTCAACGCCGAGATTAAATGAAACCAGCGGCACAAGAACGCTTCCAGCCTTTGCGATTTCCATTTCGCGCAGGGCGCTGGCGAAACCGAACCCATGCACCAGTCCAAAGGCGAAGGTCAGCAGCCAACGCCCTTTCGGACGGCCATGTCTGAAAATGTTTTCCAGCCCAACGTAAACAATGGAAGCGGCAATCATCGGCTCAATAATGCGGCTGGGAATTTGCACGATGTTCAGCGTTGCGAGCGCGAGGGTCAGAGAATGAGCAAGTGTGAAGCAGGTCACGATTTTTACAACAGACCCAAAACTCTCGCACACAATGAGGAGCGCGAAGAGAAAGAGCAAATGATCGTAGCCGGTGAGAATATGCCGCACTCCGAGTAGAAAAAATTCTGAAAACGAGGTCGTCTTTTTCGCGGCGACCGGCGTCTCGGCGGGTGAGAGGTTGACTGTAAAAATATTATTTGCCGCGTCGAGCAAATCTTCCGTCATGGCCGGCCCCGATCCTTCCTGAAAACTAACGAACTGACGATGGCCGGGTGGAAGGATCTCAATGAACTTCGAAACGACTTTCAAGACGGACCCAGCACTACCAGAAAAATTAAGGTCGAATTGAAAATTGGCATTCTCATCCTGAGTCCATGTTTTTTCCAGAAGCGCCAACGGTTTACCATCCAGTGAAACTGTCAAAAAATCGGCGGCCATTTTTTCCAAAACATTTTTTGCGGCAAAGAGTTCTCCTGTGGAAATGGTTCCGTCTGAATTTTCATCAAGCTGAATTACCGTCTCCAAATCCTTGGTCGAAAAAATCAGAACCGCGCGAATCTGTTCTCCTTCGTGTTGCAGTTTAAGCGTGCTGAGGCCCGGGTCATGAGCGCTCGACTGAAACGCGCACGCGAAAACCAGGACGGATGCGAAAGCTCTTCTCCAATTCACAGTGAGCGAGGATAGATGAAGTTTTTTAAAAAGAAAACCGGCGGCTTCTTGAGGGCCGCCGGCTTTTAAAGCTGTCTAGTTTAAATACCCATGACCGCCTCGCTCAGGCTATTCGCCTGAAATCCACGGCCCGACAACTCAGCGTGATCACGCCGTCTTCAAATACTCCGACATAAATTCTTTGATTCGCGCCAGTTGTTGCGTGGCATCGGCGAACAATTTATCACTGCCAATGAGATTGCCGGCGCGACTCAACCGCTCCAGTTCGCGAAGCGATGGGACGATGGCCAACATTCCGCAATTGAAACTCGCCCCGCCAAGTTTGTGGGCGAAATATTGAACCTCGTCGATCGAACCGGTCTGCACCGCCGCGCCCAGATTTGTAATCACCTCGTCGGCTTGGGTGAAATAAAGCTCGAGCAACTTGCAAAGTTTATCGCGATCGCCGAAGGAAACTTCTTTCAACCGTTGCACGTTCACCGGCAATGGCCCGCCCGGCGCCGGTTGGGCCGCAGCTTCGCTCGCCGGCGCTTCCGTGGTGCGGCGGAAAAAGGACGTATCGCCGGTCTTGTGCGGACGCCAGCGCTGAAGGGCTACGCGCAATTCCAGTTCGCTCACTGGCTTGCTCAGGTAATCGTTCATGCCGGCCAGGAGACATTCGTCGCGATCACCTATCATGGCGTGAGCCGTCAGAGCGATGATGTGGATCGGTGATTTACCCTGCCCCTTGGTTGTGAGTTCGGCTTCGCGTTCGCGAATTTTCCGCGTCGTCTCGTAGCCATCCATTTCCGGCATCTGACAATCCATCAAAATGATGTCGTAAGGAATTTGCTCGAGAGTTTTCAGGACTTCAAAACCGTTTGCGGCAACATCGACGGTGTAACCGATTTTTTGCAATTGTCCGACAGCGACGCGTTGATTCACCGGATTATCTTCGGCCAACAAAATACGGACGGGCGACACGTGAGTTGCCGCGCTCCAGGTTGTCGGACTGGAATCAATCGCAGGGCGTCGTGAATTTCGTCGCTGTTCAAAATCCGGCGTGAAAACTTCGTTCACCGTTTCCATGAGCTTGGATTGTTTCACTGGTTTGGCGAGGCACTCATCGATGCCAATTTCGTTGAGCGAGGAGTCCTCCAAGTGTTGCCCCAGCGAAGCAAGAACGATGAGCCGCGTTTCCGTAAGAGTGGGATCGGCTTTGATGGCCCGGGCCAGATCTAATCCATTCATGCCTGCCATTTCTACGTCGAGGATCGCGAGATCGAACGGATCTTTTTCCGCAGCGGCGGCGCACAATTGGTCCAGGGCTGACGCGCCATCGCCCGCGCTGCTGGCGCGGCATTTCCAGCCGACAAATTGGTCGTGCAGTATCTCGCGAACCGTCGCGCTGTCATCGACGATCAAGATGCGTTTGTTGACGAGACCCGTCGTCTCGCTCGGCTTGTTTTCCGGCGATTGCTTTTCCAACCTGGCCGTAAACCAAAATTTTGAACCATGACCAAGTTCGCTCTCGAGACCGATCTCACCGTGCATCATGTTGACGAGTTGCTTGGCAATCGCGAGACCGAGACCCGTGCCGGAATATTTCCTGGTTTTGGAACCGTCGGCCTGGCTGAACGATTGAAAAAGCAACGCCTGCGCTTGCGGTTGAATTCCAATCCCGGTGTCGATGACCTCGAAACGCAGCAGCACATCGGTTTCAGTTTCGCTCAACATTCGCGCGCTGATGATGACTTCGCCATTTTCGGTGAACTTGACCGCGTTGCTGACCAGGTTGTTTAGGATCTGACACAACCGGCCCAGATCTCCGCGCACGAGCGTCGGCGTGGTCGGGCAAACGGAGCCGACGAGTTCGATGCCGCGCGCCTGGGCTTCGCGGGCCAAAAGTTCCAGCGTACTTTCAACGGCGTCGCGCAAATCAAAATCATGTTTTTGAAACGTTAATTTTCCAGCCTCGATTTTTGAGAAATCAAGAATGTCATTGATGATGGTAAGAAGTGAATCCGCGCTGGAATGAATCGTATCGGCAAAGGTGCGTTGTTGCGGATTCAGCGGCGTATCGAGCAACAAACCGGTCATGCCAATCACACCATTCATCGGCGTGCGAATTTCATGGCTCATTTTAGCGAGAAACTCGGATTTCTGCCGCGCGGCACTCAGGGCGGCGTCACGCGCTTTGGCAAGGTCCGCTTCGATCCGTTTGCGCTCCGTGATGTCCATGAGCGCGCCAATCACTCGCGTGACATTCGCGCCATCGCGGACGAGATGCGCGCGATCGAGGACATAGGCATAACTTCCGTCCGTGCGGCGGGCGCGGTATTCCGCCGACCACGATTGATCGTTGCCGGAGATAAAATGTGACAAGCTATTCACGACCACGTCTCGATCTTCTGGATGAATTTTTTCATTCCACCATTCCACGTCCGCGACGACTTCCTGCTCGGAATAGCCGAACAACGTGCGCATGCCTTCGTTGCGCCAAACTTTTTTCGTCAACAGATCCCAATCCCAAATCGCGTCGTTGGTGGCGCTGGCGACCACGCGAAACCGATCTGCGCTCTGGCGGCGTGCTTGTTCGGCGCGACGCAATTCCACCGCGACGGCGGCCAGCAACATATTCGTGACAGCAAGGACGCCGATGTAACTGCCGATCAGATTCAAACTGTCCTGTTCGTTGCGCGCAAGAAACGGCCCGCGTTTCTGCAACAAAGCGAAAATGGCGAGCGAAGCAACCAGCAGCGTTCCGGTCGTCGCTCCGCGCTGGCCGAATCGCAATGCGCCCCAGATCAGAAATGGATACGGCAGGTAGGCGAGTGGATAGCTTTCAATTCCGTAAACGAACCAGGAGTTGAACGAGACCAGCGTTCCCACCACCAAGCCGATGCTGCAAAGGGCGGCCTCGGCGAGCAGCCTGGGTTTCCATTCAATTTCCGAGGGCGAACCCCAGGTGAGAATGAACGGCGTCACGACCAGGCCAGCCATCGCGTTGGGCACCCACCAGACGAGAATTTGCGGAAAAAGGGCGTCCCACGAAAGCTGTCCGCTGTAACAAAGGCTCACGACGTTGAAGGTGGCGTTAACCGTCGTTCCGAGGACGCAGGCGAAAAAGACAAAGCCCGCCACATCGCGCACGCGATCCATTGCCGTGTGAAACTTTACGAACCGTTCCAGCAGATAAGCGCAGACGACCGCGCCGACGGAATTTCCAATCGCCGTTCCGAAA
>JAYVSV010000121.1:0-40522 GCA_043775015.1 Verrucomicrobiota bacterium | reverse complement strand
CGTCACTCCGTGCGCGCCGCTCGCGGTATATTGTGTGACGGCGCGCACGGAGTGACGCGCCCTACCCGCACAGTTAAATTCGTGTTTGTTCGTGGCCATCGGTGGTTGATTCGAATTTTCAAGACTTGGTTTCTTCTGTCGCGCGAAGGAAAACTTCTTCGAGACTTGCATCCGCAGATGGTTCAGAAAATTTATGCCGAACTGCTTCCAAGGTGCCGTCGAAAATCTTCTGGCCGGATTTCAAAATCAAAACGTGCGAGCAAACCTCTTCGAGCAGATGCAGCAGATGCGAACTGAGAATGATCGCCGCGCCGTCTCGCGCTCGTTTCAGAATGGAATTTTCATGCGACGAATGCCAATCGGGTCGAGGCCGGTCAGCGGTTCATCGAAGAAAATCACTTTGGGCGAATGCAAAAGGCCGCAGGCAATGGCGAGTTTTTGTTTCATGCCGCGCGAAAGTTCGCCAGGCAATTTGTCGGCTTTGTCGGCAATTTCCAGTTCTTCAAGAAGCTGTTGGCCGATTTCGTTCGCGTTGGCGACTTGATAAATCCGCGCGGTGAATTCGAGATGCTGTTGGACGGTGAGATAATCGAACAGACGCGGTTCGTCGGAGAAAAACGCGAGTTGCTGCTTGGCTTCGATTGGATTTTTCGCGAGATCGTGCCCGCAAATTTTCACCGAGCCGCGCGTCGGCGGAATGATACCGGACACGCAACGCAACGTGGATGTTTTGCCCGCGCCATTTGGGCCGACGAGTCCCATCACTTCACCGGGGCGCACGGCGAAAGAAAGTTCGTTCACCGCGACAAACGAATCGTAAAGTTTGGTCAATTCCTGAACGTCAATCGCTGCTGAAGAATCGGCGGAAAGAACCGGCGGCAAATTATCCATGCGCGGGAGACTAGCAATTGAGCGAGAAGTGCAAAGGGGAAAATAAAGCTTAGAATCATCTTGGCCAACGGTGAATGGGCATGATGTTCGCTAATAGTTCTTCACAGAAATTCGACACTGGGGTTTCATATGCGCAGCAACTTTTATGAAGCGCGTTTTAAATATTGCAACTGCGATTTCGGGCGCGGGATGCGTTCTTGTTCTCATCGTTTCACTGGCGACAGCAAATCTTGAAGTCCGAAAAGCTGGCATTTCGATCACTCAAAATTTCCATATCGCTTCATTCAGAGGCGGCTTGTGGTTTTACGATGCACCATTTCCTTATATGGGAAGCATCTGGATGATGGGTAAACCCGAATCAGAAATCATTAAAGGTTGGAATTTGGGAGACTATGGATTTTCCAAGGAGGTTTACGTTTTTTAAAAATGGCGAAATACAAAAACGCAATGCGTGCGATTTGCCTGGCGTTTATTACCGTCATTTTGAAAGTCCTCGTGAACCTCAAAGTTCTACTTTGAGAATAAGCCTTTGGTATCCATTTCTAATCTTTACAATTTTGCCTAGCGTTTGGCTTTTCAAGCGGCGGAAACAATTCGGAAAAAATCCTCTCTGGAAAATTTTTGAGCGATGAAAAACTTAAGAAGTAATTTTTAAAAATTTTCATTGGCAAAAATAATTTCGCGACTAAGACTTCCCGCGCTCTTTGAAACTCAAAGGATGGTTCGCCATCCACCACAGTCAAATCCAGGGAACCCGGTGAAAATCCGGGACGGTTGCGCCACTGTTACGGGCTACAAACTTCCATTGCCACTGATTCCGCTTGCGGGGTTGGGAAGGCGGGAGAGAGATTCGAAGCCCGAAGTCAGGATACCAATTTGACTGTGCTCGTCAGACTTGGGAATTCAAAGTTTAAGGTTCAAAGTTCAAAGTCATTGGACAACTTTAAACGTTAAACTTTCACCATTGAATTTCCCTGGTCGCTTCTCCGACAAAGAGAAGGATGAGGCCAGACCTGCTGAACTGTTTTCAGCGGGATTCGTAGAATGCCTTCGTTCCCCGTTTTGTCGGAGTTTGAAGGTTTTTTTATTTATGGAATTCGTAGCTGCGTCTCGTGAGAGCGCGGGTCACTTTCCAAAAAATTATCCGCGCTCTCACGAGATGCGGCGATAAACCTCTTCAAACTCCGCACTGGTCTCTCAATCAGAAAAACCGTTTTGTGAAATTTATTCGCGAAGCAAAATTGAAAGATCAGCCATGTTAAAAAAAGTCCTGTTCGTTCTCGTTTCCACCATTGTTGTCCACGTCGCCAGTTCCGCCGCCGCGACTTTCGCGGATGAAGTGGTCAGTTACAATCCGGGCGTGGGCGCCGCGCGGAATTATACAAACATCAACGCCGTTCTCGGCGAACCGTCGCGAGTCAATCCGTTCGGCGATGCCGTGGAACCGTTCAATCCACCGTACGGCCGGGAGCAAATTCTTTCCGTTGGCGCAAGCGGTTCGGTGACAGTGAAATTTCACACGCCGATTTTGAATCATCCGAAAAATCAATTCGGCCTGGATTTTATTATCTTCGGGAACACCGGGTTTATCATCACGAACGATTTTGATTTCGCCACGTTTGATTGGATCGGCATTCCCGCGACGGACGGCTCCCTGTTTGCGCAAAACTTTGGTGAGACGCGCGTTTCCGTGAGTCGCGATGGCGCCCAATTTTTTCAACTCAACCCTGCACTTGCTCCCACGGTGGATCATCTGTTCCCGACAGATGGCGTGGGTGATTTTCAAACGTCGGTGGACCCAAGCCTGACACAAGCCGACTTCGCGGGTGCAACGGCCAATCAAATCAGCGCGCTCTACCACGGCTCGGCAGGAGGCGCAGCCTACGACATTTCTTGGGCGCAAGATATGAGTGGCCGTAATGTATTTCTGCCCGAAATTCGGTTCATCCGTGTCGATGTTCTGAGCGATAAATCGGAAATTGACGGTTTCGCCGCCGTCGCTGGTCCCGGACAAAACGCAAAGCGTTAAGCGAGATCGCTTCGCTCCATGTCCACGAAACATTTATTGGTTCAGAATTCTCCCACGGCAAAATCGTGGAGGGATTTTTGCGGAAAATTTTCTGCGGTACTTTTGGTCGTGACCGCCGCTTTCACAATGAAGGCGGCGGTTATCTCAGAAACATTTTCCAGCAATCCCGCTGGGCGAAACTGGCGGACTTATGGATACACCAATCTGTTTCGTTGGAACTCAACGAATCAAAATCTCGACGTCACCTGGGATTCTGCGCAGACCAACAGTTATTTCTACCAACCGCTCGGGACCATTCTCGGCAAGAGCGATGATTTCAGCGTGGCGTTCGATTTGAAAATCAACGACATCGCGGTCGGCGTAAATGCGGGAAAACCATTCTCCTTTCCGCTTTGCCTTGGCTTTCAAAATGCCTCCAACGCGGCAGGCTCAAATTTTTTCCGTGGCAACGGGCATGCGTCGCCGAACCTCGCGGAATTCGCCTTTTATCCTGATTCCGGTTTCGGGCCAACGCTCTGGCCCAGTTTCTGGTCAACGAACAGTTCCCTCAACTACAACGGCTCGGCGGATTACACGATTGTTGATCTGCCGATCGGTGTAGCGATGCATATCGCGATGACTTACACAGCCAGCAACAGAACTTGCGCAACCACGATCACGACCAACGGCGTTTCCATTGGGCCGATCAATGAGGTTCGGCTCGCGAGCAACTTCACTGATTTTCGCGTCGATACTTTTGCCGTGGAGAGCTACGCGGACGCTGGACAAAATCCCGACGACGGCGGTTCGCTGCTCGCCCACGGCACGGTCGATAATCTGGTCGTCACGATTCCTCCCCTGCCCGTGCTGGATCTGCGCGGCGTTTTTACGAATGGGCAACGGCAGGTGCAATTCACCAGCCGCACGAATTGGAATTATATTTTGCAGCGCAGCGAAAATTTCCAAGGCTGGACGAGTGCCTCTCCGACAACGAGCGGCACGGGGACAAATTTATTGTTGCAGGACACCAATGTGCCAGCGGGAAAACTGTTTTACCGCGTTCGCGCGGATCGACCATGAACGAAATTCAATGCCTCCAGGCCGCGCCTGCGTCCCGCGAGAGCATCCAAAAATTTCCAAGGTTTGGAGCGGAAGAAAAAACTTGTCTGGTTCGTTCTGAGAATGACCACGCACCCGCAGGAGGCAGGTGCTACCCAGCATTTACTTTGATTGAACTTCTCGTCGTTATTTCGATTATTGCGATTCTTGCCGCGTTGCTTTTGCCATCGTTATCGCAAAGTAAAAATTCTGCGCGACGAATCAAGTGCGTCGGCAATTTGCGTCAACTTGGTTTGGCGTCGCAGATGTATTGGGACGACAACGCTGGAAACGCCTTTCGCTACCGGGGCGCTTCAACCAACAGTGGCGACGTTTTTTGGTTCGGCTGGCTCGCCCAAGGCACTGAGGGAACTCGCGAATTCGATGCGACACAAGGCGCGCTGTTTCCGTATCTGCAAAGTCGCGGAGTGGAGATTTGCCCGTCGCTCAATTACACTTCCGCACAATTCAAATTGAAAGCCAAAGGCGCTGCGCACGGGTACGGATACAACTTGCACCTCTCCACCTCGACAAATCGGACCGCGATAAATATTTTCAAACTGCATCATCCAACCCAAGTCACATTGTTCGCCGACTCTGCGCAGGTGAATGATTTTCTGTCTCCCGCTTCGCCCGAAAATCCCATGCTAGAAGAATTTTATTACGTGACCAACAGCACGCGGGAAGCGACGGCGCATTTTCGCCATTCGCAAAAGGCGGGCGTGGTTTTTTGCGACGGCCATGTTGATCAGGAAAAACCGGTCGTAAATTCCATTGATCTACGAATGCCGAATGAGTTTGTCGGACGATTGCGCGCGGATATTTTAATTGCGCAATAGCAATAATAATTTGTAAATAAAGTTTGGATAAAAACATTTTCCGGCTTGAGATAAAATTATTTTTCAGCTATGAGTATTAATAGTTAAGCGCGAGAATAATTGGAGGTGCGCAATGTTCTTTTAAAAAATTTCAGGTTTTTAACCCTGCCATGTTCGTGATCAGAAACAAATCCTTGGACCGTAATTAAACAAATAACGGAACCTTGCCTTCGCTGTGCGGCCGACAGGCCTTAACTGGAAGTCGAAAGCCGCCGATTGGGTTCCACTGTTTCACTTAAGTTCAAAGGAACTGTGAACACGGCATTACGGTGGGGTTATTTTTTTCGCCTCTTAATCCTAATCTTACCCTTACCTCTGAAAGATTAAGAGTAAGAGTATGATTAGGAATGGAAAGACTCAGGTCAAAATTTCCCGAATCACTTCCCCGTGCACATCCGTCAACCGCCGATTCGCCCCGTTATTGCGGAACGTCAATTTCTCGTGATCAATTCCGAGCAGATGTAAAATCGTCGCGTGCATATCGTAGCAATACGTTTTATTTTTCGCCGCTTTCCACGACCACTCATCGCTTTCACCGACGGCGACGCCTCCTTTAACTCCCCCTCCCGCAAGCCAGCTCACAAAAGTTCCGCCGTTATGATCACGTCCCACGCTGCTTTGGCTGAAGGGCATGCGGCCAAATTCCGTCGTCCAAATCACCAGCGTATCTTCGAGCATTCCGCGCGCTTTCAAATCTTTAATCAACGCCGCCGTCGGTTTATCCGTTGCCTTTGTGATGAAGCCAAGTTCTTTGGAAATGTCCGCGTGATTGTCCCAGTTCCCACTTGCACCAGCGGTGCCGCTCCAGACTTGAACGAAACGAACACCGCGTTCCAATAAACGGCGCGCCGTGAGACAATTGCGTCCAAAATCTTCCGTAACTTTCTCATCGAGACCGTACATTTTTTTCGTCGCTTCCGTTTCGCCCGCAAGATTAAGAACGTCGGGCGCGCTCCATTGCATTTTTGCGGCGAGTTCGTAGGAAGCGATTCGCGCATCGAGACGGGAATCGCCTTGCGCATGGGCGAGATGTTCGCGATTGAGTTTATTCAACAAAGCCAGGCCGTCGGCTTCACTTTTTTTCGTGATGAATTTAGCCGAGCCTGGTGGGAATAAATCTTCAATCGGATTTTGCGCAGCGGCTTTGATAATGGTGCCCTGATGTGCGACGGGCAAAAAGCCCGATGAAAAACTTCCTTTGGAATTGTACGGCAGCCCGCGCGAATCTGGCAGAACCACGAACGTCGGCAGATTCTCGGTCAGATTGCCAAGGCCGTAGGAAATCCAGGCGCCCATGCACGGAAAACCGGGTGTGAGAAAACCGGTGTTCTGCAAATAAACTCCGGGACCATGCACGTTGGTCTTCGAGGTCATCGCCATCAGAAATGCGAGGTCATCGACGCAACCCGCGATGTGCGGAACAGTACTGCTTACCCAGCGTCCGCTCGCACCATGCTGTTTCCAATCGTACGGGCTTTTCATCAAGTTGCCCGGCGAACTAGTGGTTGCTTCTACTCTTTCGCCCGGATCAAATTTTTGCCCGCTGCGTTTGATGAGTTCGGGTTTGTAATCAAACAAATCGCACTGGCTCGCGCCGCCGTTCATGAAAAGTTGAATGACGCGTTTCACCTTCGCGCGATGGTGCAGGCCGCCGTTGAAATCAGGTTTCGGTTTCGGTAGCGAATCCGCCAGTAAACCTTGGGTACCGAATAAATGCGCCATCGCCACGCCACCGAGGCCGCCGCCGAAACGCCAGAGAAACTCGCGACGATCAAATGAAGGCACGTTCATAGTCTATTCGTGGGAGACGAGTTAACGAGGCTTTGATTTTCATTTATTGAATTTGAGCCTCCTCACGTCGGCTCCTCCTAGAAATTAATTTACAAAAATAAATTCGTTGCTGTTCAAAATGAGCCGGCACGTATTTGCCATGCCATGTTTCGTCGCGTAAATCTTCAACTCCTTTGCCTCGCTGCGATTCGGCGCACGGCCCAAAGCCAAATCGTAAACCAGTTCAATTTGTTTTTCGATGCTGTTGCTCGCGCTGGCAACTCGTGTCGCGAGATGTTCGCTTTGGCGGATGACAAAACGATTATTCCACATCGCGAGCGCTTGGAGTGCCGTGACCGAAATATTTCGCACGGCCGTTAGTTGCGACGGGTCCGCGCAATCCAGCGTGTCCATGAACGGATCGGGCAAGGTGCGATAAATGTAGCGGTAAATGCTGCGACGAAAATTCACTGGCGAATCGACATCGAAACGCCCGTAATCCACCGTTGGCGTGCGATCGGGCGTGGGATCTTCCAGATAAAATTGCATAACGGACGGACCGCCCATCGTGAGATCCAGTTTGCCGGTGATTTGAAGAATTGCATCGCGCAAGGCTTCCGCATCGAGTCGCGTGCGGTTCATTCGCCAGAGAAAAAGATTTCCAGAATCAACTTTCGCGAACGACGGATTGTCCGCGCACGATTGCTGGTAAACGGCACTGGTCAGAATCAGTTTGTGCAACTGCCTGATCGAGCCACCGCTTTCAAAAAATGTGGCCGCGAGCCAGTCGAGTAATTCCGGGTGCGTCGGACGCGATCCCATTTCACCAAAATCATTAGGCGTCTGGACGATGCCGCGCCCGAAATGATAATGCCAAACCCGGTTCACAATGGAGCGCCAGGTCAAAACGTTTTTTGGATTGGAAATCCATTTTGCGAGCGCGGCGCGGCGGGTGGCTTCATTATTTGGATCAGCAAGACTGAATTGCGGATTCAAATCCGCAATGCACGCGAGCGCGCCAGGCGAAGCAGGTTCATCGGGCTTGGTAATATCGCCGCGCTTGAGCAGATGAACGGGTCGCGGAGTTTTAGCGGGGGTAAAATTTTTCTGAGGCGGAAAATCGCTGGTCGCGGCATAAACCAATTTCGGCACAGGCAATGTCGCAAGCTGTCTCTCCACGCCCGCCTTCAAAACGTAACCCGCAAGTTCAATTTTCTGATCGTCGGTTCGCGCTGCAACATTGATCGCAAGAATCTTAGAAATATTTTCCGGAAGCGAACCGACCTGCACGGGACGCGGTGAACTGGTGACCGACAAGCGCGTTCGCCCGATTAAATGTGCGCCTCCATGCTGTTGCTCCAAAATGAAAGTCAGCGTCGTGCCAAAATCGAAACCAAGATTCTCCTTCAGTTCGAAAAATGCGAAATGCGATTTGCCCACCGCAGGATGAATTCCCCAACCCGTATTCGTGTCGCCATCCATCGCCTTCGCGACTTCCCAATCCTTCTGGTTGAAATCTGCGGACGGATTTTGAAACGCGATCAATTTCGTTGAATTCATTTCACCTTTCGGCCCGGCTTTCAGATGGAATTCCGTCAGCGTGATGTTGCCATTGTCCTGACGCCCGGGACCTTTTTGCGGCAGACTTTCGTCGGCCAAAACTTCCAGCCGAACCGCAGTGATTCCCTTGATATCCGTCTGCGCCACGATCGTGTAAGTGTCGGACTCAGGCTTCGTTCCGCTCGCGACAACAGAAAGATCGGATTGCTTTGTCATTGTCGCGCCGCCTTGGCTTGTGCTGACAATTGGATCAAGAATCGTCCAAGCGACTGCGACGGGGCCAACTTGCTTTTCCCACTCAGCAATTTCGGATTGCACGGACGCGTCGAGCAACGATTTATCTTTTGGGTTCACGTCCAAAGCGGTTTTCTTTTTCAACAAAGCCTGGCGCGTCGCATGGATTTTTGGATCGAGATCGTACGGCCGATCCACGCGATCCACGCCAGCGAAGACCGATTGAAGATTGTAATATTCCTTCTGCGAAATGGGATCAAACTTGTGATTATGACACCGTGCGCAATGCACCGTGCTACTGACAAACGTGGACATCGTTACGGCAACCATGTCATCGCGATCCAGATTCTGCGCCATTTTTTTGTCCACCGTGTCGGCCACGATGTGCATTTGCGAACTCTCATCCCACGGGCCGGTCGCAATGAAGCCGAGCGCAACCACTCCCTGCGGTTCGTCGGGAAAAAGAGCGTCACCGGCGATTTGTTCCTCCACAAAACGGGCGTAAGGTTTGTCTTCGTTAAACGAACGAATCAAATAGTCGCGATATGGCCACGCATTCGGGCGGGGACGATCCTGATCGTGTCCGTGAGAATCGGCGTAATGAACCACATCGAGCCAATGCCGCGCCCAACGTTCCCCGTAACGCGGGCTGGCCAGCAAACGATCCACCACTTTCTCAAACGCCTTCGGAGATTTGTCGGCAAGAAAATCGCGCATCTCTTCCGGTGTCGGCGGCAAACCAATCAAATCAAACGTGACGCGCCGCAACAAAGTTCGCTTGTCCGCCGTCGGCGAAGGCTTCATCCCCTTCTCTTCCAGCTTAGCGAGAACGAACTGATCAACTGGCGTTTTCGCCCAAGATTTGTTTTTGATTTTCGGCGGCGCAGATTTCTTGAGCGGTTGCAGCGACCAGATTTTTTCGACCTTCGCGGTCAACGGCTGCTCGTAAACCGCGCCCGCGTTAATCCATTTAGCGAGTTGCGCGATTTCGTTCCCGGACAATTTCTCCCGCTTGTAAGGCATGCCCGGCTCATCGACGTGCGTGATTTTTTTGTAGAGCAAACTCGCTTTCGCGTCCCCCGTCACAACACCCGGCCCACTTTCGCCGCCGCGCAAAAGCGATTCGCGCGTGGAGAGATTCAGCTTGGCGCGCTCAAATTTTCCGCCATGACATTCGATGCATTTGGATTCGAGAATCGTCCGAGCCGCGCCGAACGGCGAAACCTCCGCTTGCACGACACCACAGTGCGACGCAGCCAAAACCGCTGATAAACCGACCAACCATTTAATTTTAGTTTTGCATTGAGCCATTCAGCGCGTGGGAACTTTGCAAAAGGCTACTGCGTCTTGAATGGGTTGTAAATCGGCGGGAATTGGAAACTCACCCTAATTCTTTTTCGGGCATTTGCTTGTTTGGTCTGCTAATTTTGCTGCATGGCAGAGAGTGATTTGTTTGCGACTTCGGCGGAGCCGGACGTTTCCAAAACGGACGACGGTGAGACGCGGGTTTTTCGCAACCGGCCGCTCGCAGCGCGGATGCGCCCACAAACGCTGGACGAATATTGCGGGCAGAACCACATTCTCGCTCCCGGCCAGCTTCTCCGGCGCGCTATCGAATCGGATCGGATTCAATCGCTGATTTTTTATGGGCCGCCCGGCACCGGCAAAACTTCGCTCGCGCAAATCATTGCCAACCAGACGAAAAATAAATTCGAACGGCTCAGCGGCGTGGAATCGAATGTGGCGGACATGAGGCGCGTTCTGGCTGCGGCGGGGAATCGTTTGGAAAATACCGGCCAATCCACGATTTTGTTCATCGACGAAATTCATCGGTTCAACAAAGCGCAGCAGGACATTCTTTTGCCGGATGTGGAAAGCGGCGTGGTGCGGTTGATCGGCGCGACGACGCATAATCCATTTTTCTTTGTCAATTCACCGCTCGTTTCGCGTTCGCAAATTTTTGAACTGCAATCGTTGACGGAAGAAGATCTTTACGAATTGTTGCAACGCGCGTTGCGCGTGAAGTGCGTGGATTGGGCCACATCAAAATTCGCGCGGACGAAGAGGCGTTGCGGCATCTGGCAAAAATTTCTGATGGCGACGCGCGCAAAGCTTTGAACTCTTTGGAGATTGCGGCGCTCACCACATCGCCCGCGAGCGACGGATTCATTCACATCAATTTGTCGGTCGCCGAACAATGCATTCAGAAAAAAGCGATTGTCTATGACGGCGATGGCGACGCGCATTACGACACGATTTCCGCGTTCATTAAATCGATGCGCGGCAGCGATCCCGACGCGACGCTTTATTGGCTGGCGAAAATGATTCACGCCGGAGAAGACCCGCGCTTTATCACGCGTCGAATTGTGATTTGCGCGGCGGAAGATGTTGGGCTGGCGGACCCGATGGCGCTGATTCTCGCGCAAGCGGCGCACACTGCGTCGGAGTTTATCGGCTGGCCGGAAGCGCGGATTCCGATTGCGGAAGCGGCGATTTACATTGCGACGGCGAACAAGAGCAACAGCGCTTACATGGCGATTGATGCGGCGCTGGAAGATGTTCGCGCCGGACGCACGCTGCCCGTTCCTCAACATTTACGAGATGCCCATTATCAAGGAGCAAAACGTCTCGGCCACGGCGAAGGTTATCAGTATGCACACGATGCGCCCGGACATTTCGTGCCACAGGATTATGGCGCGACGAAACATTATTACGAACCGACCGATCAAGGCGTGGAAAAGAAAATCAAAGAGCGCGTGGAGAAATGGCGTGCTCAATTTGATCAAATCAAAAACAAATCTTCTGGAATAAGACCCAAATGAAGAAGTGGAAGACAGTTTTCATTGGAAGCGTGGGTATTTTAATAATTCTTTTGGTCGTCACTCGATTAAATAAGAGAGCTTTCGAATCCACCAGTTGCGGTAATCAAATGTGCTCCATCTGTTGGGCCGCAACACAGTGGGCCGAAGACAATGAAGGATTTTTCCCCACAAATCTTCAGCCAATAATTGATCAAGGAGCTGCGAGGATGGTAATTTGCCCTAGTGATCCTTTGAAGAAATACGTTTCTGATTGGTCATCAATTAAATCTTCAAATTGTTCCTATGAAATTGTGACTTTTCAAATGAAGCCCAGCGATACAAATACAATTTTCTTACGTTGTAAAATTCACGGACACCTAGGCTATCCCTGTGGGCTTATTTTTGATGGAGTTCAAAAGCGAACCAAAAAAATTCGGTGACAAATGAGTTCTGAGAAAAAAATACTT
Organism: Verrucomicrobiota bacterium; assembly: GCA_043775015.1. Classification (GTDB taxonomy): domain Bacteria; phylum Verrucomicrobiota; class Verrucomicrobiia; order Limisphaerales; family CANJXF01; genus CANJXF01. The sequence goes on along the minus strand of JAYVSV010000121.1, from coordinate 28,815 downwards.
CGTCAAGAATTGCACCAGCGTTTGAAGATGCTTTCTGCGGATCAACGCAAGCAGTTTTCTGCCGACGCTTGTGATCATTTGGAAAAACAGATCGCTTGGCGAGAGGCTCAAATCATTTTGTTTTATGCACCGATGTTAAATGAACTGGATGTTTGGCCACTGATTCCCGAAGCGGTGGCGGCGAATAAAATTGTGGCGTTTCCGAAATTTGACACGGAAAACAATTGTTACATCGCTTGCCAGATAGAAAATGTTGAAAGAGACCTTTTGCCCGGCCAATTCGGGATTCGCGAACCGAAGCCGGATTGCCTCGAGGTGTCGCTAAACCGGCTGGACTTTGCGCTGGTTCCTGGAGTAGGCTTCGATTACATGGGGCGGCGGCTCGGTCGGGGCAGAGGGTTTTATGACCGGTTGCTGGCGCAGATTTCCGGAACGACGTGCGGAGTGGGTTTCGACGAACAAGTTGTTGAAGCGATTCCGACCGAACCGCACGATGTTTGTTTAAATTGTATTTTGACACCGACGCGATGGCATGAAGTGAATGCGGACGCGAGGTTTGAATGACACTTTCCGTTTATAGTTTTATCGCCGGAGCAGCCATTTTTCTCGTCGGTTCTGCCTTCGGCTACTGGCTGCTGCGCTGGAAGGAACGCAACCTTCGGGCGGCTCAATCCATTCAGGAGAGGACCGTTCTGGAAGGGGCGCGCGCCAATGCCGACGCCCTCATCCGCGAAGCGCGCCTGACAGCTAATGAAGATGCCCTTAAACTTCGTGAGCAAACCGAACAACTCTTCGCCGCTCGGCGCAAAGATTTCGACACTTCCGAGCAACGCTTGAACGAGCGAGAATCCCTGATCAATCGCCAGTTGGAAAAGGTCATGCAGGAAGAAACAATGCTTCGCAGCATGGAGCAGGACTATCGGAGCAAAGAGCATCAAATCGAAGCGCTTCACAAGGAATTTGACGGTCTAAACCAACAACGGCGCCATGAATTGGAAAGAATTTCTCAAATCAGCATGGCCGAGGCGCGCGCCGGGCTTTTGAAGGAAGTCGAGCAGGATGCGTTGCGGGATGCAGGGATTATTACCCGTCATATTCTCGATGACGCGAAACTTAAGGCGGAAGAAAAAGCCCGAAGAATTATCAGCGTCGCCATTCAGCGTTACGCCGGTGACCACACGTTCGAAATTTCCACAGCGACCGTTGCCTTGACCGGCGACGACATGAAGGGTCGAATAATCGGGCGTGAAGGCCGCAACATTCGCGCGTTTGAAGCCGCGACTGGGATCACGGTTTTGATCGATGACACTCCGAACGCTGTCGTGCTTTCGGGCTTTGACCCAGTGCGGCGCGAAATTGCGCGAGAAGCAATGGAACGATTAATTCTCGATGGTCGAATCCATCCCACGCGCATCGAAGAAGTCGTTGCGAAAGTCAGCTGCGAAATGGATGAAACAATTTTGCACGCGGGCGAGGACGCGGTTTTGCGAACGGGTTTGCCGCCGGTTCACATAGAGATCGTGAAAACGCTCGGACGTTTGCGGTTTCGCAACAGCTTTTCGCAAAATATTTTGGAACATTCCGTCGAGGTGGCTCATCTCATGGGCCTGATGGCCGCAGAACTCGGAATCGATGTGATGTCGGCAAAACGCGCCGGTCTCCTGCACGACATTGGCAAGGCGATCAGCCATGAAGTCGAAGGCCCACACGCGAGCGTCGGCGCAGATTTTGTCAAGCGTTTCGGTGAATCGGAGGACATCGTCAACGGCGTCGCGTCTCACCACGACGAAGTTCCGCACACCGGCTTGCTGGGCATTCTGGTCAGTGCCGCTGACGCGATCAGCGCTTCCCGCCCTGGTGCGCGTTCCGAGACAATGACGACTTACATCAAACGGGTGGATGCCCTTGAAAACATCGGGTTGTCCTTTCCCGGAGTGGAAAAATGTTTTGCCGTGCAAGCCGGTCGCGAACTGCGCGTCGTGGTTCAACCGGACAAAATGGATGACGAGCAATCCTTTGCGCTGGCCAGAAATATCGCACGCAAAATCGAAGGTGAATTGCAGTATCCTGGGCAGATTCGCGTTACCGTCATGCGGGAAACGCGCTGCGTGGAATTCGCCAAGTAAGTTTAGAAACCCGTTCGTTGGATTAACGGCCTTCGTTAATTCCAGAAGGCATTCCCGTCCAACCGCGTGGACTGTTCCACGGTCGAGAGGAAACATTTTCGGGCTCAGTGCTAGTGCAACCAACGAGGAGGAATAGTGCCGCAGAATAAATCAGAACCAGCAATCTCAGGGATGAAAAGAACCGCAGCTTCATCTTAGTAAAGGACTTGGTCGCCTTCCATTATTTCAACTTTGCCTTTCCAGTCAGGCAATACGTTGGCGACGCTGCGCTCTGCGGAAACACTGGTGATGCGGACTTTGGCAACCAACACGCCACGCCGATTTACAAGCATCTCACCCCGTTCAAGAACACCTTGTTTTTCACCGATATCGAGCACAACGAAATCATATTTCGGATCAACTGCAACCACGTTCCCCTTCAATCCCGCTGGCAATGGAACCGGACGATCCGGCCCGATCAAATCATCGATCTTGGCGTTGAGCTTCTTGTTATCCATCGAAATGGTCTTGTTTTCCGCAGTGAGCGCATCCTTCTGCTGCCGTGTCGTTTTCAAATCGGCTACGGTGGCACGCACTTGATCCGGGGACATTTGCAATGCGTCCCAGATGACCAACTTTTGCTGGGCCGTATCACGCTCGCCTTTTGCCGAAGCCAACTGGCCGGCCAAATCGGTTTTCTGTTTGTCCAAGTCGTCCGCTTTGGCCGTCATCGTCTGCAACTCCGTCTTCGTTGTAGCCAAAGTTTTCTTCGTCGTGGTCAGATCTTCCTCTGTCGCCTTCAACGTTTTTTTCGTGGAGGCCAAACTCTTTTCCGCGATCAACTTATCTTTTTTCTCGGCATCGCGTTCCTCCATGGTGGCGACCAGTTTGTTCTTCACCTGCACGAAACCAATTCCCGCAGCGGCTAATCCAGCGACGATGGCGACAATTAAGAAAATTCGAATCAACATGTTATTTTATGTGTTAAATGTGCGCTGAGACTAATCAGGGAAAAGTCACGTGTCAACGCCCTCTTCGCAAACTTTTTCATTCATTTTCAGCTGCACGAAAACCGAGTCGGCAAAGCACGAATTGGGGTTCCAGACGGCGGACGAAACGCAATCCAAGATTTAGATTCCGTTCGTCGCAGAAGAATATTTACGGTGAATTCCGTCACGCGCTTGACATTATTCGCCGGGACGGGACAAAGTCGGAGTCATGCCATGTAATATTATCGTTCCGCTTCGCAAAAAAAAATTAAGATTTAATGAACTCATTCACGCAGCGCTCCCAATGAGTTTCTTTGCCAGAAATTCAACAGTTCAAAATTAAATTAGGAGGCCATGTGGATCGAGCAACTGGATTTCTGAATAAATATCTCGTGCCGGCGTTAATGAAGCTGAGCGAGAACACTTACTTGTCGGCCATTCGCGCCGGGATGGTTTCGATCGTTCCCTTGACCATCATCGGAGGGCTTTTTTTAGTCGCGACTTCGCTGCCAATTCCCGGTTGGGAGGCCAGGGTTGCGCCGTATCTCCAGCTTTTACAAATTCCGGTGACAGCCACCTTTGGTTTGCTGGCGGTTTTTGCCTGCTTTTTCGTTGCCTACGATCTTGGAAAACAGCTTAAACAGGAAGCCATTGTCAGCGCCACAATGGCCACTACCGTATTTCTAATGACCCAGATCAATCTCAAAGATTTGACGCTTAACATGGACGGCCTCGGTTCGAAAGGGCTGTTCACCGCGATTCTCATCGCACTGATCACGGTCCGGGTTCAAAAGTTTTTCACCGACAAAAACTTTGTCATCAAAATGCCCGACAGCGTGCCGGCGGTGGTTTACGAATCGTTTGTTTCGCTGACGCCGCTGTTTTTTCTCGTAGTCGTTTTCTGGGTGATCCGTTTTGTATTAGGCGTCGATATTGATCACCTTGTGCAAACCGCTTTCAAGCCGCTGGTTTTCGCATTGAACACGCTGCCCGGCATTCTGGTTTATGCCTTCCTCGTGACAATGCTCTGGTCGGTCGGCATCAATGGCGACAATGCCATAGACGCCATCGTCGCTCCGATTTTTCTCCAATACCTCGCGCTGAATGTTGAAGCCATGACGCAACATCAGCCATTGCCCTATATCACGGCCACCGGATTTTTTACCACGTTCGTCAATGTCGGTGGGACTGGAGCAACGATTGCCCTGGCCTTAGTCATGATTAACTCAAAGGATCCAGGTTATCGCAAAGTCAGCCGCATCTCACTGCCCACCCAGATTTTTCAGATTAACGAGCCTATTTTCTTCGGGTTCCCTATCGTGCTGAATCCAATTTTTATGATCCCCTACATACTCAACGCGCTGATTTTGACGACCGGGAGCTACCTGTTGATGAATTGGGGACTGATCAACAAACCATTTATCAACGTGCCTTGGACCACTCCGCCGATCATCGGGCATTACCTCATGTCCGGCGGCGATTGGAGAGCGGCGGTCTGGGGCGTGGTTTCAATTCTAATTGCCATGGCGGTTTATTATCCGTTTGCCAAAGCCGCAGAACGGCAGCGTTTGAAAGCGGCCAGCCATGCGCACGGCGGGGCACACACCGCCGTGATCAACTAATGAACTCCAACCCATTCATCTGCGGAGTGGCGGAAGGTTTTTACGGCAAACCGTGGTCGCTCACCCAACGTCGCCGTCTCTTTGGCTGGATGCAACAATGGGGTCTCAACACGTATCTTTACGCACCCAAAGATGATCTCAAACATCGGATGCGTTGGCGCGAACTTTATGACTCGACGGAAGCCTCCGAACTGAAAGCTCTGATTCACGATTGCCGAGAGCGGAACATCCGATTTCTTTACGCCCTCGCACCCGGCTTGGATTTCAATCAAGCCAACCCGCAGGATGCGCCCGCGTTGTTTGCCAAGGCAGAACAGCTTTTGCATTTGGGTTGCGAACATTTTGCCATTCTCTACGACGACCTCGATGTCACTCTGGCAAGTCGCATGGTCGAAGACCCCGCTTCGGTCGCGCAGGAACAGGCCGAAACTTCCAACGCGCTGCTCCATATCCTCGAGAATTCAAAAAAAACGATCAGCCTGATTTTTTGCCCAACGCAATATTGCGGACGCAAAGCGGAACCTTCGGTCGCGAAGTCGCCTTACCTGCGCAGGCTAGGCGAGGCGTTGGATCCGAAAATTGGCTTTTTCTGGACCGGCCCAGAGATTGTTTCCGAAACCATCAGCGTGGAATCCATTCGCGAATTGCGCGGAGTCATTCAGCGCAAGCCGATTCTTTGGGACAACATTCACGCGAACGACTACGACCTGCGCCGGATTTATCTTGGGCCTTATTCCGGACGAACGTTGGCGTTGCGCGACGAACTCGCGGGCATTCTGACTAATCCAAATTGCGAATTCGAAGCGAACTTCATCCCAATTCATACCCTCGCTGCTTACGCCAGCACGAAAGCCGATTACAATCCGCGCGACGCTTTCAAAGCTGCTTTGCCCGAATGGCACCGCGAATGGACGACCGCAGGCGCGGCGATCACTATGCAGGAAGTCGAGCGGTTGGCTGATTGTTTGTATCTGCCCGACCAATTTGGCGATGCGGGCAATGCTTCCATTTCCGCGCTAAAAAAATCGTTCTGTTCCTCGCCAGATGGAAACAAGGACGCCGTCGGCGCTTTCCGAAAATTCATCGCCGATTACGACGTCTTTTTTCAAAAAATGCCGACGCTGCTGAATCGCGATCTTTTCTACGGACTGCTCCGGCACGCGTGGGAGTTAAACGAGGAACTTCAGTTGCTCAGGCTTTATCTCGACTGGCTGGAATCCAAACCGGACGACAACAAAAAATATTTGACGCCTCATTTTCGTACCGGCATTTATCGCGGCGGTTTCGTTGCCACCTTGCAACGACTTCTACCGATGGATGCCGATGGCGCGTTCAACCACCGTCTCTCGCTCACCGAAAAAACATTATGATACCCGCACCCTTCAAACTCCGACGCGCTGAACCGCGCGATGAACCCGCCGCTTACGACATCTGCGTGCAAACCGGCGACAGCGGTCGCGGCGCGGCGCACATTTACCGGGACGATCCTCGCGCCCTCGGCCGGATTTTTGTCGGCCCTTACCTCGCAATGGAGCCTGACCTGGCTTTCGTTCTCGAAGACGATCAGGGTGTGTGCGGTTACCTTCTCGGCGCGCTCGACTCGCATCGTTTTCTCGACGCGTATATCTCGAAATGGCTGCCTCCCATCCATGCCGAATTTCCCAAACCGACCGGCGATCCCAACCAGTGGACTCCCACGCAAAAGCTTTACTACGAATACTATCATCCCGACATGTTTCTGCCTGAACCTTACGATCAATATCCGTCCCATGCGCATATCGATTTGCTGTCCCGCGCCCAGGGTCACGGTCTCGGAGTTGATATGATGCACACGTTGCTCGCCGCTCTCGCCGCAAAAGGCTCACCCGGATGTCACCTCGGCCTTGGCGAAGACAATGCGCGGGCCGAAAAGTTCTATCGCAAACTTGGATTCACGGAACTCGCCCGCAACAAAGGTGTGCTGTATCTCGGATACCGTTTGAACAAATAAATCTCGAATTTTTCCCGCTCTGGCAGAATCGTTCGACTCAGACTCGACAATACAGCCGGGTCACCACAAATAATATTCGCATGAACGATCAACGCCTGTTCATTGGCATCGACGGCGGCGGCACCCACAGTTATGGCGTTGCTGTAAATGCTGCTGGACAGGTCGTGGCCACGGCGCAATCCGGTTCGCTTAATTTTCATGGTGGCGGATTGACTCGCGCCCGCCGGAGCCTCAAGGAACTCGTTCAAACATTAAACCTTCAACTCGCCGCCGCCAGTCACGTTGAAAATTTTGTGATTGGCAGCGCTGCGCTTTTCATTGATTCCACCGACACTGAAAAAAAACAACTTTGCGGCGGCATCACTCCACTTGCTCAAACGCGATTAGTCGGCGATTGCCTTACCGCTTATCACGGCGCGTGTCTTAGTCAGCCAGGCGTTCTGATCATTGCCGGAACCGGTTCAATCATTCTCGCACGCAACGAATCTGCTGTTTTCTCGCAAGGCGGAGGTTGGGGTCATATTTTCGGCGATGCCGGGAGCGCATGGTGGATTGCGCTCGAATCTACCAAAGCCGCCATCGCGGACGTTGAAGGTTTGGGACCCAAGACCTGCTTGACCGCAGCCATCTGTCAGTTTTTTTGCGTGAAAGAACTGAGCGACATTATCCCTATCGTTTACCACGCGAAATACCCGAAAGATAAATTTGCGGCGTTGGCTAGCTTTCTTTCTCAACATGCTTCGGAAGACGAAGTTTTTCAGGAAATTTGCCGTCGCGGTGGACGGGAATTAGCCGCACAAACTTTAGCGACTGTAAAACGTGCGCAGTTGAAAATTAGTCCCTTGCCGCTGTTCCTTGCTGGCAGTGTTTTGGAAAAGAACAACATCGTGCACGACAGTCTCGTCGCTGAGATGAATCGCGAACATCACGTAAAACTTGCCGCACCACTATTGCGTCCGTTACTCGGTGCCGCACTTATGGCCATCGAAGCGGGTGGCTTACTCGCGACCCCGGCGTTCATCAAAAATTTGCGCCAGTCGCATCATGATTTCGCAGCGAAAAAAATTATCACCAACTCATGAATGCTTTTGATCAATACGTCACCATCGTCCGGCAACAACTGGACGCAGTCTGCTCCACCCAACGCAGCGCCATCGAACAAGCCGCCAGGTGGCTCGGCCAGGCTTTGGCCAACGACCGTGGTCTCTACGCGTTTGGAACCGGCCATTCGCACATGTTGGCTGAGGAAATTTTTTATCGCGCCGGCGGCCTCGCTCACGCCGTGCCGATGCTCGATCCCAAGTTGATGCTTCACGAAAACGCCAGCAAATCCACCGAGATCGAGCGGCTTGAAGGTTATGCCGAGCGGTTGTTGGCAATATATCCCGTCGCTGCGGGCGACGTGCTGATCATCGCCTCAAATTCCGGACGCAATGCCGTGCCCATTGAACTCGCTTTGGCCGCGCGCGCGCGCGGATTGAAAGTCGTTGCCATCACTAATCACGCCCATGCCCGCGATTGGCCCTCGCGACACTCCTCCGGTAAAAATCTTGCCGAAGTTTCCGATCTGGCGATCGACAACTGCGGCATCTCTGGGGATGCGTGCTTGGAAATAAGCGGACTGCCCACACGAGTCGGCCCAACCTCCACCATCACCGGCGCGCTGATCGTGAACCTGATCGTCGTGCAGGGGATCGAGAACGCGATCGCCCTCGGTTCAACTCCTGAAATTTACGTCAGCAGCAACAGCAACGGCGACACGCACAACGAACGCCTGCTGGAAAAATACCGCAGCCGTATCCGGCACCTGTGATCGAACTGTTAATTTTTTCCGTTCACAGTTGGAATTCTATTCCTCTTCTTCAGCTTCGGTCTATCTGCCATAGAAACGTTGCGGATCTGATAAAAACGCACCAAAATTCGGAGAAACCATTTTCCGCAACCGCTGTTGAACCCAATACAAACGTATGAAAACCATCCCATCCACATCGCCGGAAAATATTGTTTCCGCGCCCAGCGACGAAAGAGATTTGCTTGTGACGACAAATGGTTCCACGGCACATTCCCCTCGCCTGTCGGCAAACCACCAAATGCATTCGTCAACTTTATCTCCGCGAGAAGTTTATCAAAAAATTTCGTCGAGCATCGAATCGGTGATGAAAGGCCAGACGTTATCCATTCGCCGGCTTCTCGCGGCCCTGGCCAGCGGCGGGCACGTGTTGCTGGAAGATTATCCCGGCACCGGCAAAACGACTCTGGCCAAGGTCCTGGCGCGATCCATTGACGCCAGTTTCAAACGCATCCAGTTCACGCCGGATTTATTACCATCCGACATTTTGGGCGTTTCGGTTTTCAATCAGCGCGATCAAAATTTTATTTTCCACGAAGGCCCGGTGTTCACGAATATTTTGCTCGCCGATGAAATCAACCGCGCTTCACCGCGCACGCAATCCGCCCTGCTCGAAGCGATGGGCGAGAACCAGGTCAGCGTCGAAGGCGAACGCCGGCAGCTTGCCGATTTGTTCTTCGTGATCGCGACGCAAAATCCGATTGAGTTTCGCGGCACCTATCCGTTGCCCGAGGCGCAGATGGATCGCTTTGCGCTTCAGTTTGATCTCGGTTACGTCAGCCTCGAACATGAAGTCGCGGTGCTCAGTTCACATCAGACCAATCACCTCGTCGAAAGCGTGGCTCCGTGCGTGACGCTGGAAGATGTCGTGCGATTGCGCGAAGGCGCGCAAGCCATTCGTATCAGCGAAGAGCTGAAACATTACGTCGTGAAGCTGGTCGCAGCCACTCGTTCCACGCCGGGAATTCAACTGGGTGCCAGTCCGCGCGCGTCGATCGCCTTGATGAAAGTGGCGCAAGCGCTCGCGCTGTTTGACGACCAGGAATTTGTCAGCCCGGAACACATCCATGAAATCGCCGTCTCGGTCATCGCGCATCGCATTGTGCTCGAACCGCAGGCGAAATTTTCCGGAGCCACTTCACGCAATGCCGTTGAAGAAATTTTGAAACGCATTCCCATTCCCGTTTAACCCTCAACCCAGCGCCGTATGTTTAAGCGCTATTTGTTTCTCAATTACCGGGCGTTCTCTGCGCTCAAATTCTGGTTTCGCCATCGCGTCACCGCCACCGGTTGGCTGGTGCTCGGAGCAACCCTCGCCTCGGCGGCTTTGGGTGTCGATACCAACGCCACGCTCGCTTACCAGACGTTCACGTTTTTGTTTTTGCTGATTTTATCAAGCGCCTTCCTTGCCCGCTGGAGTGGGTGCAAAACAATTTCCGCCGAACGAATTCTTCCCAAGTTTGGCTCTGCCGAAGAACAGATGTCCTACTCGCTCGTGCTTCGAAATAATTCACGACGCGTGCAACGCTCCTTGAATGTGATTGAGGAAATGAATGACCCGCGGCCATCGTTCCAGCAATTCGCCAGCACGCCGGAACCCGGCGAAGAGAAACGCAACTGGTTCGACCGCACTTACAATTTTTACCGCTGGAACTGGCTCATCTCGCAAAATATCCACGCCCGCAGCGAGGAACAGGCGCTGCCCGATTTGCCCGTCGGTGCGGAACAAAATATCCGGGCCGAACTGCTGCCCGTGCGACGCGGCATGCTCCGCTTCTCCAGCGTGGCCATCGCTGCGCCCGATCCGTTTGGTTTGTTCCGCTCACTGAAACGAATCTCCGCGCCGCAATCACTTTTGATTCTGCCCAAACGCTATCCCGTGCCTGCATTTGAATTGCCCGGCACCACGAAATATCAGCAGGGCGGAGTTTCCATGGCGTCGTCGATTGGTGAGTCTGAGGAATTCGTTTCGTTGCGCGAATATCGCCCGGGCGATCCGCTGCGCCGCATTCATTGGAAAAGTTTTGCGAAAATGGGCAAACCGATCGTGAAGGAATTTCAGGATGAATTCTTTGTGCGCCACGCGTTGATTTTGGACACGTTCAGCCCGCTGGCTTACAGCGAAGTTTTCGAGGAAGCGGTTTCCGTGGCGGCGTCGCTCGCTTACACGATTCAGAATCAAGATTCGTTGCTCGATCTGATGTTTGTTGGCCCGCAGGCTTTTTGTTTCACCACCGGACGCGGCATCGCGCACACCGAGCAGATGTTGGAAATTCTCGCGTCCGTTCAGATTTGCCGCGACAAGAACTTCGACTCGCTCGAACACATGGTCCTCCAACACGCCACCCAGATCAGCGGGTGTATTTGTGTTTTTCTCGAGTGGGATGGGGCACGCAAAGACTTTGTGAAACGGGTCAAAGCGCAAGGAACACCGTTCATGGTTTTTGTCGTCACACAAAACGAAATCACACTCGATCCCGGACCGATGGCCGATCAGCCGGAAAAATTTCACGTCCTGCCGATCACAAGGATTCGGGAGAAGTTGGCAACGTTATGAAGACGCCTCCCTTTTTACTTGGCGCAGCGCTTCTCTTCTGGGGCTGGCAAACCGGCCTGCTGATTTGGTCGGTGCCGCTGGCACTGATTTTGGAAGCGTCACGCGTCATCCCAACGCGATGGGAATTTTCCACCGCCGACTTGAAACGCATTTGGAATCTGTGCGCCGTGCTTTTTTTCGGCGCAGCCGTGATTCTTTATTCGTCAGAAGAGCGAAGGGACGTGGCGCTCAAGTTTGTGCAATGGCTGCCGTTCTCCTTTTTTCCAATCATCCTGGCGCAGTTCTATGGCAGCTCGGAAAAAATTCCGCTCACGGTGTTCTCCTGGTTTCTGCGCCGATCTCCCGAACGTCCGCTCGCAAAAAAATCTCTCAACATCTGCTTCCTCTACTTCGGCATCGTCCTGCTGGCTGCGGGTGCCACGAACCAAAGAAGTCCCTACTTTTATCCGGGCATTGCGTTCCTGATCGGGCTCGCCCTCATGAAGAATCGTCCGCGTCGTTTGCCGCAACCGTTTTGGCTGCTCCTGATCGGCGGAATCGCGTTCGCCGGTCACGTTGGCCATCAACAATTGCACGCGTTGCACACAGAACTCGAAAGCGGTTTGGCCCGGTGGTTTGTCCGGTTCTTCACTCGTCCGGCGAACCAGAATGAAAGCTACACATCCATCGGAAAAATTGGCCGCATTCAACTTTCTGGAGAAATTGTTTTGCGCGTTCAACCGCAATCGGGCGGAGCGCCGAGCCTTTTGCGCGATGCGAGTTATGACAATTACAAAAATGCCGTGTGGCGCAGCAGCCAGATCGAATTTGACCGCGTCTTTGTTGAAACCAACGACCTCGCCACTCTCCAACCGCCGCACAAATTGAATTTCGCAGTGGAGATCGCTGGTTATCTAAGCAACGGACGCGGCCTGCTCGCTTTGCCGCACGGAGCGTATGAACTCAGCAATCTTCCCGCCGTTCTTTACACAAACCGACTTGGCCTCGCGAAAGTTGAAGAAGGGCCGGGTCTGCTGAACATGGTCGTCAAATATGGACGCGGGCCGTCTTGCGATTCACTTCCGACTGCCGTGGACTTGGATACCGGCCAAAAAGAAAGAACCACGCTGGATGAAGTGGTTCGCTCGCTCAATCTCGATGGAAAATCCGAGCGCGAAAAAATTGAAACAATCGCGCAATTTTTCCAGAACGGATTTTCCTATTCGCTGCAAATTACTCCCAGGCACATCGACCCGTCGGGTCGGAAAACGGCCATTGGCCAATTTCTCACGGTGGCGCGGTCCGGACATTGCGAGTATTACGCGACCGCCACCGTGTTGCTGCTGAGGCAGGCGGGAATTCCAGCACGCTACGCCACCGGCTATGCCGTCGATGATTCGCAGCGGAAGGGAAAAACTTATCTCGTTCGCGAAAGGGACGCGCACGCCTGGGCGCTGGTTTACCGGAAAGATAAAAAAATCTGGGAAAATCTGGACACAACGCCGGGCGTGATCGAGCGCTCCGGACAGGCCGAAGCTTCAGCGTTCGAATCGACCTCTGATTTCTTTTCCAATTTGAAATACCAATTTTCAAAATGGCGCTGGAGCAAAACCAGTTACACCAGTTACCTCAAATGGCTTCTCGTCCCGCTGATTGGATTCCTCGTGTGGAAAATTATTTCCAGCAAACAGCGAATGAAAAATATTTTACCAGAAACGCCGGGAGAACCGATCTGGCCGGGATTGGATTCCGAAGTTTATTTGCTGGAGATAAAACTGGCTGCGGCAGGACTGGGCCGGGGTGCGAACGAACCGTTGCTCGACTGGCAAAAGCGGCTCTCCGAAACAGGAGCGAACAATCTGGAAGGCATTTTCAGCCTCCACCGTCGTTTACGTTTCGATCCGCACGGGGTCACAACCGAGGATCGCCAAACCCTCAAAACCGAGGTGCGGCAATGGCTCGATGCCTTTGCGGCGTGCCGGCAAAACAAACTGGCGACGGCAACCGCAGAATAGCGAAGATCAACTCAACGCAAGCTCGCTAGAAACGCGATCAGGTCCGCCGCTTCCTGCGCGGTCAAATTTTGCAGAAGTCCTTCGGGCATCAGGGAAAGTTTTTGCGGTTGGTCAGATAAAATTTTCGCCGTCTCAATTTTCACAACCGAACCATCCGCAATTTTTAAATCCAGTTCGCGAACGCTTTTGCTCTCGATTATCCCACTGAAAATTTCGCCATTTTTCATTTCGATCGTGTGCGCCTGCCACGGTTGCTCAACCACTTTGTTGGGATGGAGAATCTGTTCGAGCAACGCTTCGCGCGTTTTGTGTTTCGTGGCGATGCGACTCAAGTCCGGGCCGAAGTCGCGTCCTTCGCCCGCCACGCGATGGCAATTGCCGCATTGCGCGCCGCCCTGCGCGAAAAAGATTTTACGGCCCGCGATGATGTCGCCGTAGCGTGCGAAAATTATTTCCGGCTCCACGTTCGCGCCCAGAGTTTTCCGACGCTGGTTCGCGGGCAAAAATCGTTCGAACAAATCGCGTGTAACCGGTTGCGCATGGCCGCTCGCCTGGGTGACGAACTGTTGGCGAAGGCGATCAGGGAAATTTTTATCGGCGGCCGCAAAGTCGAGTTCCATCGCGCCGCTCGTGGTTTCCAGAAGTTCGCTGAGTTGTTGTTCATCCTTGTTCAGCAAAGCGCGACTCACTTTATCTTCAGTCAGGGAAAATTTTCCGGGCGCAAGAGATTTAATCCAGTCGCGCAGCAGTTTTACTCCTGATTCATCCACGAACGACGAACCGACAATCGGCATTCGACCAGCGCTCGTGGTGAGCGTGCGATAGAGCAGCGCAGAGCGAAACGGTTCCCCCGCCGCGATGATTTCCGCGTTGGTGATCCCGAACGTGCCGCGCGTCGGCGCGTGACCGACGGTGAGCGTTTTTTCGAGCGCCGTTCCGCCGTGCAAATACATTACGACCGCTCCGCCCGCATCCGGCCTGTGACAATGGCCGCAATTGCCGTGTAACCAGGAGCGAGCGCGCAGTTCAAGCGGCGCGGATTCGTCTTGCGGATCGGCCAGCGTGAAATTTTTCGCCCGCGGTTTTTTTGTTTCGAGCAGACCGATCCGAGTGAGCAAATCGAATTGTGCTTCCAGGTTTGTTCCGGTGGTCTTGGCGAGTTGCTCCGGGATAAATGCGTTGATGAAGCCGCGAGAATTTATATGGCAACGGGAACATTCACTGCGACTGTGAAACCGCCACGTCTGTTCGCGCTGACCGCCCGGCGCATCCGCATCTTTGATCACCAAAGACATTTCCGCGCCGGATTTTTCCACGAGGTCGCCATCGGTTTGCGCTTCGTTCCAGCGATAGGTGTAGCCGTTCCAACCGTGTCCATCGAAGTGGAGCAATTGCGTTTCGAGCCGACGGCGGGAAGCAGCGTCACTGCGAATCATCTCCATGGAAAACGTCCGGACCATCACAGAGTTCGACGGGAAAGTGAAATTCCCGGCAGCGACCCCGGTGATTTGCGATTCGCCCGGCACCGCAACCGCGAAATCTTTTTTGGCAAAGTCGTTCCACGATGGCGCAACGATGGAATAGGGAACCACACCGGGCGAAAATTGGTAATTGCTCGTGGAGCTAAACAGCCCGGTTTCGCTGAGCTTGCGCGGAAAATTTTTCGCTGTGCTGACATTCTCAGTCGGCACGAGTTGGTGGATCCCGCCACCGGCGTAATCCATGAACCAAATTTCGTGCTCATTATCTTCCGAAAAACAAATAATCCGCGCCGGGCTGTGCGCTATTTCGTTTCTGCCGGTGACTACACCCTTTTCAAAACGAAGTTCCCAGATCGTGCCGGTGTCCCAGTCGCCGTGAATATACGAGTCGCGCAATCGCGGAAACCGTTTTCCGTGATAAATAAACCCGCCGGTGACCGAAGCGCCCTCGGTGTGCGGATAATACGAGACCGGCATTTCAATCGGCGTCGGTCCGCGAGGCCACGCGGTGTTCACGGCCAGCGGGCCTTCCATCGCACTCCAACCGCCGTTGAATCCTGCGTGGTCAATGCGGAAAATCATTTCCCACGTTTCCCATCCCACGTCGCCGACCCACAGCGCGCCGTCGCGATAATCGAAACTCATCTTCCACGGATTCCGCATTCCATAAGCCCAAACTTCGGGACGCGCGTTGGCCGTCTTCACAAACGGATTGCCCGGTGGCACTCGATAATTTTTTCCGTTCTCAGGATGATCCACATCAACCCTCAAAATCGATGAGAGCAAGTCACTGATGTCCTGGCCGGTCTTGTTCGGGTCGGGCGGAGCGGGAGTGCCGCCATCTCCGGTGGAGACATAGAGAAATCCATCCGGCCCAAACTTTAAAGCGCCACCGCGATGACCATTCGCCACCCAATCAACCACGAGCAGATGGCTCGCCAGATCAATTTTTGGTGACTCTTCGTTGCCTAGTGTGAAACGAGCAGCGCGCATGGCTTTGTTTGTCGGGCAAAAATATGTGACGTAAACAAAGCGGTTCGAAATAAAATCGGGATGAAAGGTGATCGAAAACGCATCTGTCCCCGGGCCGGTCATATCGCGCAGATTCGTCACGAGCGAGGGCGAGTCAGCGGCGCGGTCAGTGGGGAAACTATAAATTGATCCCCCGCGCTCGACGACGATCGCCAACTTACTACCCGGAACAAACGCGAGTTCAGTCGGATCCTTGAAAGTTAATTTTGGTAAAACGCGAACGGACGAAAACGGCGCGGGCAATTCCGGCGAACCTGAGATTTTTGAGTTCGTCCACGGCACGCGTTTAACAACCGGTTCGTCCACGCACGCCGCTGGAATTTCAGATATGAACAAAGCCAGAAGAAAAGAAATGATTACGCGCATGAATTTGAGCAAAGCTGCCGTGGAAATTTTGGATGAGCCACCGTCTGACGCCAAAGCTCATTCCATTCGTGTTTATTCGTGTGCATTCGTGGTTTCCAATTCTGGCGTTACGCCAAAATTCCTTTCACCACTTCACCGTGCACATCAGTCAACCGATAATCGCGTCCTTGAAATTTGTAAGTCAGCTTCTCGTGGTTGATTCCCATCAAGTGCAGAAGGGTTGCCTGCAAGTCATGCACGTGAACCGGATTTTCCACGACGCTGTAGCTGTAGTCGTCAGTTGCGCCGAAAGTCGTCCCAGGCTTCACGCCACCGCCGCACATCCACATTGTGAAACATCGCGGATGATGATCGCGACCGTAATCGGTCGCGGTCAATTTTCCCTGCGAATAACTGGTGCGACCAAATTCGCCGCCCCAAATCACCAGCGTATCATCGAGCAACCCGCGCCGTTTTAAATCCGTGACCAGCGCGTAACCTGCTTGATCGACATCTTTGGCTTGCTTGCGAATTCCATTCGGCAAGCCGCCATGATGATCCCAACCGGGATGATACAGTTGAATGAAACGAACGTCGCGTTCCGCCATGCGCCGCGCCAGCAGACAATTCGCGGCGAACGTTCCCGGCTCCTTCGCTTCTTTTCCGTAAAGCTCAAACGTCTCGTCCGATTCCTTCGAAAGATCCATCGCGTCCGGCACGCTGGTCTGCATGCGATACGCCATCTCGTATTGGGCCACGCGCGCGTTGATGTCCGGGTCGCCCAGTTCTCGATATTGCAACGCATGCAATTCAGCGAGGCGATCCAACATTTTGCGGCGGCTCCCGGCTGAAACGCCATCGGGATTTTTCAAAAATAAAACCGGATCTTTTCCGCTGCGAAATTGCACGCCTTGATGATTGCTCGGCAAAAATCCATTTCCCCAAAGGCGTGAATAAAGGGGTTGATCAATGCGATCCTTGGAAATCAGCACGACGAAGTCGGGCAGATTTTCGTTGGCGCTGCCCAGCCCGTAACTCAGCCACGCACCCATCGACGGACGACCCGGCAATTGATGGCCGGTTTGGAAGAATGTGATCGCGGGATCGTGATTGATATGCTCGGTGTTCATCGAGCGGATGAAACACAACTCGTCGGCCATCTTCGCGGTGTTAGGAAGCAATTCACTGATCCATGCGCCCGATTTGCCATGCTGCGCAAATTCAAAAATTGAGCCAGCCATCGGTAGCGTCGCCTGATTGGCCGACATGCCGGTGAGTCGTTGTCCCATGCGCACGCTGGCCGGAAGATCCTGTCCGTTTAATTTTTTCAGCAACGGTTTGTAATCGAACAAATCGTGCTGTGACGGGCCGCCGCTCATGAAAAGATAAATGATCCGTTTCGCTTTCGGCGCGAAGTGCGGTTGATCGAGAATACCCTTTAACGCATTCGCGTGCGGCGCGGCGCGCAGATCGCGGCTCATCAATCCGGAAAGCGCCATGCCGCCAAGCCCAAGCGCGAAACGGCCAAAGAAATCGCGCCGGTTCATTGCAAAATTTACGTGCGAACAATTCATATCAACGCCTCATCACCGTTTCATCATAATTGAAAAGCGCTTGCGCCAACACGGTTCCAGCGGCGAGTTCCACCGGATCGAGCTTCGCATCGTTTTTCGTTTCGCCCATCTTCAGCAACTGCTCAACGGCGCTCGCATCGCCTTGAAAAAATTCATGTTGTTCGGCGAAAAGCTTTTTCAAAATCACCAGTTCCTTTGCGGAAGGTTTGCGACTCGTCACCGCGCGAAACACCCAGTTGATTCGTTCATCCTCCGTCGCGCCACCTTCGCGCAACATGCGCTGGCTGAGCAACCGCGCCGCTTCCACAATTTGAATATCGTTGAGCAAGGCGAGCGATTGCAGCGGCGTGCTCGTGTTCTGTCGGCGCGCGGTGCAGTAACTGCGATCCGCGGCATCGAAAGTCGCCATCGCGGGCGGCGGCACGGTGCGCTTCCAATAGGTGTAGAGCGAGCGGCGATGCAAATCATCTCCATGACCCTGCTCGTATTTTTGACTGCCGGTAATCGACCACAAACCCTCGGGCTGATACGGCTTCACGCTGGGGCCGCCGATTTTTTCCACCAGCAAATCACTCACGGCCAGCGCCTGGTCGCGCAGCATTTCCGCGGTCAAATGCCGGGCGGGACCGCGCGCCAAAAGTTCGTTGTGCGGATCGCGTGCCAGTAATTCAGGTGAGGCGTGCGACGACTGACGGTAGGTCGCGGACAAAGCGATTTTGCGCAGAAACATCTTCACATCCCAGCCAGATGCGATGAAATCCCGGGCCAGCCAATCGAGCAATTCGGGATGAGTCGGTTGCGCGCCCTGGCTGCCGAAATTATCGCTCGTCTCCACAATCCCGCGACCAAACATCATTTGCCAAAAGCGATTCACCGCGACGCGGGCGGTCAGCGGATGATCGGGCCGCAAGAGCCATCGCGCGAGGCCAAGTCGATTCGTGGCCTCGCCCTCGGGAAAATGAGGCAGCGATGCCGGCGTGTTTGCCGAAACCACTTCGCCCGGCGCATCGTAAGCGCCGCGCTTCAAAACGAACGCGGGCTTGGGCTTGGGCAGTTCCTGCATTGTCATGATCTCCGGAATCTGATTGATGAATTTCGTTTGCTCATCGCGGAGCGCATGAAGTTCCGCCGCGGTTTTCAGCGCAGGCGCGAAGTGGTTGGCGAAAAAGTATTCGAAGATCGCGGCGCGTTGCGCAGGAGTGAGCGCGGCGGGAGCGACACCCGGCAGATTCGTTAAATCATTTCCGCCCGCGAGTTGTGCAATCTCGATGGGCGTGAGCGCTCGATCAAAAACTTGTAATTCATCGACTGCGCCGTCTTTGAACCCGGCATCGCGAAATCGATAGCCAATGGCCAATTCCGGCTCACCATTTTCATAGGTAATGTCTCTGGACAAGGCGTCGCGAATCACTTCGGTTTCCACAGGCGCGCCGTTGATCGAAACTTTCACTCCTCTCGCGTGGCTCGATCCGTCGTAACTCACGGCGACATGCACCCACTCATTGGTCGGCAGAACTTTTTTTCCAACAACCTTCAAAGAATTTCCCGGCCACATGTGATGCAGTCCGAAAGCCACTTTTCCATCTTCGAGCAAAAGCTCGTAACCGCGGCTGGCGGCGTCCGCCGAGGCTTTGCTGTGGTGCAGAACGACGAAACGCGGCGCGTGCGACGGGGTGCGCAGCCAGAGGGAAAACGTGAATTCGTTCGCGCGATTGAACGAGCCGATCTTGCCGAACGTGAATCCGTTTTCACCGGTCAATTGAGTAGCGCGCCCGAATTTTCCGTCGATGAGCTGCGGATTTTCGATTGCCTTCGCGTGGTTCGTCGGAGCGACTAAATTTACAACTTGATTGGAAACAATCTCGTCGAAAGTGTAACGCGCGATCAGATTCGTGATGGCAGGAACAGTCTTGCCGCGCTGGGCCAGCCATTCGGAAAATTCGCCCTGCGCCCGCTCACGCAGTTTCAGCAACTGAGTTTCTTTCCCGGCGATCTGCTGTTTTAGTTCAGCGAACTTTTTGTCCTGTTCCGGCGTGCTCAACAGGAGCGCGGGCACCGGCGTTGCCTCGGTGAAATACGAATTTTGCCCGGATTCATCAATGTTTTGGAAGAAAGCGAATAGCGAATAAAAATCACGCTGCGTGATGGGATCAAACTTGTGATCGTGACAGCGGGCGCATTCCGTCGTCAGCCCGAGGAATGCCATACTGAAGGTGTTCACGCGATCCACCACATACGCGACGCGAAACTCTTCCGCCACGATGCCGCCCTCCTCATTTTGGTTGTGCAACCGGTTGAACGTCGTCGCGAGCCGTTGTTCTCGCGTCGCGTTTGGCAACAAATCGCCGGCGAGCTGCCACGTCACAAATTTGTCGTAGGAAAGATTTTGGTTGAAGGCTTGAATGACCCAATCGCGATACGCCCAGACCGGACGATAGCGATCGACCTGATAACCGTGCGTATCGGCGAAGCGCGCAAGGTCCAGCCAATCCACCGCCATGCGTTCGCCAAAGCGGGGTGAGGCTAGCAAACGATCCGCAACTCTTTCGTAAGCCTCTTTCGATTTGTCGGCGAGAAAGGCGTCGATCTCTTTTGGTGTCGGCGGAATCCCGGTTAAATCCAGACTGACACGACGCAGCCAGGTTTCTTTGGTGGCTTCCTGGGTTGGCTTGAGCTTCTCTTTTTCCAATCGGGCGAGCACGAAATTATCCAGCGGTACGCGCGCCCATTTTTTTGCTTTGATTGCGGGTGGTTTCTGAGCTGTCGGCGCAACGAAGGCCCAGTGCATTCCCCAGTTCGCCCCTTCTTCAATCCAGCGCGTGAGCAAGCTGATTTCCTTCCTGGTGAGCGTCCGGTTTGAATCCGGCGGCGGCATAATGTCGTCGGGATCGGACGTGGTGATGCGCCGAACCAGTTCGCTCTCGCGGCTTTTGTGCGGAACAATGACCGGATCTTTCGTGCGAAGGGCGCTCTCTTTTTTATCCAACCGCAAATCGGCCTTGCGCTTCTCCGGGTCAGGCCCGTGGCATTTGTAACACTTGTCAGAAAAAATGGGCAGGATTTCGCGGCTAAAATCCACCGGAGCCGCCGTTGCGCGAAGCAACAGCGAAAAAGCAGCGATGCATGGAATCAAAAATCTCATCGAGTGTTGATGCCAAACCATACCCGATCGGTTGAAACCGGCAATACCAGGCTTCTGGTTAACCCGAATTCCGAAATCAGATTTGGAAACAGGCGGTGTAGCGGCGGGCGTCTCGCCGCCCGGAAAGAAGGTCCGGGAGTTTGAGCGGTTTGGAAATTTTCCGGTGTCTGGATGGTTCGCGCGCTGATCCGCCGGGCGGGACGCCACGGCTCCACGGCAGGCGGGGACGCCCGCCGCTACTTCGGAATTCGGGTTCAAAGCAAATTCCAGAATTTGTCGGCGAGACCGAACCCCATCGTCATGCCTGAGCCGCCGGGCGCGGTAAACACAAACACCTTCGATAGCGGATGGGCCTCAAATTGCATTTGGGTGGGATGTTTCGTGTAAATTCCGTGCCAGCGCCGCGCAATGGCCCAGTCGGGGAAATCGAGGAAACGCCGCAACTCTCGCAGGATAAGCGCCTCAATCTCCTCCCGGTCAAAAGGTGAAATCGCCGCATCATACTCATGAGAATCGCCGAGAATCAGTTCGCCACTGGCGTGCTGTGCCGCCATCACATGAATGCCAAAACGATCCAGTTCGGGAGCCTCCTGCGAAACCCGCTCCTTGAGCGCAGCTAACGAAGAACACCTCGCAAACGCCTCATAATGGCGCAACGTCAACCCGCTCGCCACCATCGGTCCCAGCCGCCAGCCTCCGGGTTGAGGCTGAGTGGAAAGCATTTGCAACTTGCAATGGCGAATTCCGGAATCGACGTAAACCTCCGGAAACAGAGTCTCCAGATCGTGCCCGCCACAAATAATTATCAGGTCCGCTTCAGTCTTGGACCCATCGGCGGTTCGCGCCCAGCCGTCACCCACCTCCAGCACGGGCTGTTTCCAGCGCACTTTCACGCCCTGCGATTCTGCCAGCCAGGCCGCCAATGCCTTTAAAGCATTGGGAGGATCAACTCCGATTTCCGTTGGACTGAAGAAGCCACCGCGCACTGCGTCTGCTCTGGCCGCCGGGCTGAGCTTTAGACATTCATCCCGCGTGAGCAGCTTCCCGCAGTAGCCAAGGCTCAGAGCTTGCGCCGAAAATTCTTCCAACACCGCCAATTCATCTGCCTGCGTGACCAAGTGTATCGATCCGGTTGTGGTGTGGTAAATGCCCGATCCGGCAATAAATTCCAGCCACAGTTCGCGCGAGCGCATCGCAATCGCGAGCTTTTCTCCCGGTGGTTGGCCGATCGGCCAGACCATGCCGAAATTGCGAATGGAAGCTCCTTCCGCACGAGCGGTTCGTTCGAACACCGTCACCTGATGACCGCGCCGAGCCGCCGCCCAGGCATGGCCGAGTCCCAAGATACCCGCGCCTATGATGATGATTCTCATGGAAGAAATAAAATCCGAATTGTGGTGGTAGAAAATAACTAAAAAAAGGGGGTCCGATTGCCGAAGCAACCGGACCCCGTGAAAGCCAACTATTTCTTACGGCTTGAACAATCTGTAGAACGCAGGTGCAGCGGTTATTGCTTCACTATGGCTGCTGTTGCCCAGAGTGCTGCCGATGTCAATATAGGTTCCGGTCACCGACGGGCTGGATTTCTGCAAGCGAATGCCGGTTCCGCCCGTCCACGTGAAGTTGACGTTGGCACCGACCACCGTGATGCTGATACTGCTCAGGAGCGCGGGTGCGACGACTTGGGCGAGGTTATTACCTGCCAGTCCCGCGTTATAGATGGCCGCCGCTTCTTGTAATGATAGAGCACGTCTCCAAATGCCAACATCATCGATCAATGCATTGGTTATTCCGGCACTGCTCCCATCCGTGTAGATTCCGGTTCCATCTTGGCCGACATTCACGTTTTTCGCGATATCATCGGTGTCAACACTGCCCGTGTAGAGGCTGGGCAGATCACTGACCAGCGCACCGTCTTTATAGGTCGCAACTGCAGATCCGGTACGGTCAACGGTGACCGCAATGTGGTGCCATGTTCCGTCTTCCACAATGGGAGTGGAGGTAGTGTTGAACCTTGTTCCACCCGTTCCGGTAATATTGACTCTGAAGTTGCCACCACTTTGATCGGCAATGATCCAACCGCGATTACCGCTGCTACCCCAGTCTTTATTGGAGATTAGAGACGGATCGTCCACGGTTTGTGAGTAATTAACCCAGAAGGCGATGGTGAAGTCGGTGGCGGAACCAAACTTCAGGTCGGCCGGATATCCCAGAGTGGCGTAACTAAACTCAGTGCCGTCCTGCCGTGTGGTAAACTGCATGGCGTTGCCGATCTTGCCCGCGACTGCGACACTCGGGGCTCCCACCGCCGTGGCGTTGTTGGTGCCGACCGGTGAGGAATCCAGATAGTTGCCGTCCAACTTGAGGTGGACGACCAGATTGTTGGTAATGCTGCCAACCGAAACAATGAGTCGGGCCACTCTGCTCGTGACCGACCCGTAGCTGTTGTTGATGATGGCGGTGTAGTTGCCTGCGTCCGCTGCATGAGCACCGGGGATGCTCAATGTTGAACCTGTTCCAACGACAGTCGTTCCGTTCAGACGCCATTCATAAGTGAGAGGCAATCCACCAAATCCCGCTACGCTGAATGTGGCAGGATAGCCATCGCTGACCGCTTTGGAAATCGGTTGCGTGGTAACTGTGGGAACTGTAACTACCGTAAGCGTCGCCGGACTACTGAACAAGAACCCGCTGGTATTCGTCACCTTGACTTTGTAGGCGCCGGCGTCGTTTGGATCGGCGTTGGAGATCGTTAAGGTCGCGTTGGTAGCCCCGGAGTAATGTCCGCCATTGGAGATGTTCGTCCCTTCATGCTGCCATTGATAACTGAGCGGGGACGGACTTGAGGCGACTACCGTCATGGACCCGGAGGTGCCAGCCGCGATAGTAATATTTGCTGGTTGGCCCGTAATCACCGGGGTGTTGATTTCGTATAGGCCGAAATCATCAATACCCCAGAACCAGGACGAAGTGCCGTTGGCGTTTAGGCGGAAGCGAACATTAGCCTGGCCATCCGCAGCCGCCAGCCGAATTACTTCGATCCGTTTTCCATCCGTTTCGCTATCGTTCAGACGACCGAAAATGTTGGCCGGTTTAATGGCGGAAACCGGCGCACTGATGTACAAACCGTAGTTGGTGGCGTGCGTGGGCGCCGTGTCCGGAGACCAGTTCCGATTACCGTCCACCCGCGCGAAGGTGGCAGTCACATCCGCGACTCCATTCGTCACAATGATGTCGGTGTTGGCCGGATCATTATCAAAATAATAGAGCACCGGCAGCCAGCTCACTCCGCCATTCACGGAATATTCCATGAAATTCATGTTGTCCTGGTTCTGCATGTAAATACTATTGAACGCGACGAAGACGTTCGACCTTCCAGTGCAAGATATTGGTGCAATGAACAAATCGGAAAATTGACCATTACAACTGCCGCAACGAGAGTCGGACTCCGTCCAGAGCAGGTTGCCACTGGTCAAGCTGGTGAGTTCCACCCCGTTTAAAATGATGGTTGGAATATTGGTGCGATTGTTCTCCCATCCGTTGAAACGGCTGTTGGAAACCAGAATCCAGTCCTTGTAGGAATCAGAATTGCGGTTGGCGAGATCATACCCAGCAGTACCTGTAGCAGTCTGGTTTGAAACGGACCAACCAACGGGTAAGGCAACTCCGGGAGTGGGGTCTTCTGTGAGGGAATTGAAGTCTTGAAAATAGAACGGCGCAGGCAGCGTGACCACTTGATAATCTTTGACGGTGAACGTCCAAGTATTCGTTTTGAATCCGGCCACACTGTCGCTGTAAATGAGAGCCAAAGTATGCACGGAGAGCGGATCGAGTCTGGATGGAACAGTATAGGTAACCGTGTAGGTGGGCGCGCTCGGAGTGACAACGGCTCCGACCACGGCGCCGTCCAGCTTGAGCTGGATTGTTCCACTGTTAACGATCGTATCACCCTGATTGAGCACGATATTAATTGCGGGAACTTGAGAAACGCCAGTCGCTCCGACATCAGGAGTCCGGGAATCGATGAAAGAAGGAACCGGGGGAATGACCAGAGGAATACCTGCTGCAGAAACGGAGCCAAGGGCCGCGATCTGACCCGCGTTCAAGGCCGCATCGCGCAGCTCAATGCTGTTCACGTAGCCCGGAAAGGAGTTAGTACTCGTATCCGCCAGAACCAGCGCGGAGGCAGATGGGTTCAAGGCGAAGAAACCCTCCACGGCACCACCAGAAAAGGAACCGACAGCCACACCGTTGGTGTAAACACGAATGGTTCCACCAGCAGTGACCGAAATCGCAATACGATACCAAGTATTGGGAGCGATCGTCCCGACGTAAGGCCCGTTGACACCGCTTGGCCCGATACTACGCGGCCCAATGCCTCCGGTACTGTCAATCACGATAAACTGTTGGGATCCTAAATGGGAGCCGTCTTCAGTCTGAATCAACGGTCGAATCTTGCCATCGGAAGCGGTGGGGTAATAGACATCCGCGATGTAGGTGTATTGGTTCACCGTCGCACCAAAATTGGCTGCGGGGGTGGGAACCCGGTAGCCCAATCCGTTCGTGGTGGCGGGGAATTTCATGACAATGGCATCGGCGGCGGCAATGTTCGAGATCGCAAATCCCGTGGTCGTACCGAATAGGGTGGCGGCGGCGGTGAAACCATCGTTGTAGGTCATGTCGCCAAGGGTGGCGCCGGCGGTTTGGGTAAGATTACTGGTGTTGAAGTCCCACAGGCCGGTTGCGGCCCGGAGCTTTTGATCGGACATAAATGCCACTAGACCAATTACGGCCAGGGCGAGGAATCTGGTTGTTGTTCTCATAGGTATTACTGGTTTGGGTTTTAGGTTTGCTGAATTGTTTACGCGTATCGGGAAATTCTATTTGGTCATTTTGTATTGTTTCAGTGCCGCCGCCGAGACAGCCGCCTTCTCATCTCCTTTTGCAGCCGCTGCTTGCAACGCGTCGTTCATGGTCAACGTCGCACGAACGGTCACGCTTCCCTGTTCTTTGTTTAACCCCGCTTTTGCCGAAAGCGTTTGCAGGTCAAGCAAGGCTTTTCCAAAATCCTGCGCTTGCACCGACGCAATAATTTGAGTGGCCAGGTCTTTTACTTCGCCCTTGGCCGTGCTGAAGGCTTTTTCCATGGCCGCAGGCAATTGTTCAATCGATAATGGTTCTGGCGGGCGACTTTCTTTACTGCAACCCAAGGCCAAGAGCAGAACAGAGAGGAATGCAAAACTAAATTTATTTAAGCGGAAGTATTTCAGCATAATTGAATTTTTTTAAAGCAGAACGGTTTAAAAGGGTCTCAAAATTGTTTCGCCGGTGTAATAGCGAAAATCGATTCCCACATTTAATCCAGTAAACCGGATTCTGGACACATGCCCATCAAGCCAGACGGTTTGACACCCCTTGCCATGGCGATACCATTCTTGATCGAAATGGTAACCGCCGTAGAGTCCGGACAGCCCACCATACGGTGACGGGGTACCAATCCACTGAGTCAGGATGGGACCGTTGGAATCGGTGAAATTACTGAGAGTGTCCGTGGAGCCTTCCATATTTTGTTCGGCAGCATCCTGACAGAAAATCGTCGTCGTTGGATTTTTATAAAACGTGGTTTTCTTCACCTTATTGACAGAGTCACCCACTAATTGTCCATACATCCCGTAGGTTGAATTAAGCCAAAACTCCGTTGGATAATACAAACCTCCATCATGCCATTCGTCCGGATGAACACAACTGGGACAACGAAACACCCTCCGGTTCTTGGCAAAATAATTCAAATAACCGAGCGCCCAATAGGCATCACCACTGTCCGGCGGAAGAAGAACTTCGGAACGAGGGCTGGCAGTCCATTGTCCCGAATTGGGGATGCTGGCCTGACCGCCGACGACTCCATTAGCGAAAAACTTATTATTATTGTCATCGGCATACATCGTGAAGGTAATGCCGATTTGCTTGAGGTTGCTTTGACATTGAGCGGCCTTGGCCTTGTCTTTAGCCTTGGCCAACGCGGGGAGCAGCAGCCCGGCCAAAATGGCGATGATGGCGATAACGACAAGAAGTTCAATTAAAGTGAACGCATTTTTGGGGCAAACGAATCGGTACGGGGGCAGGGTTTTCTGGGTTTTCATCATTGTCTGGCAGATTTTTTTTTGGTTTTCATTTCTTGCCGCTCCAAAATTACACGGCAGATAACGCGCAAAGTTAAGTAGCTTCATGGATATTAAACTCTATCACGATTAAGTTATAATGGAATAGAAATTTTTTGTGAGTGGAAATAGCGTAACAAATTGGAGTCTGATCCATGTCATTCTTGAATCGGATTTTTATTATATTTTTTAGCAGCCTTGGTGCTGCGAGTTAAGTCAGGAACGGATGGAGCGTAGCAGAACATTTTGCGCTTGGTATCGCCTGTTTAGGGGAGAAGTCTCAGACACTGTCTGAAAATGTAGCGTCGGCCATCCTGGCTGATCCCGCACTTGCGGGACCGGGCATCCTGCCCGGCGGAAAAAGTGTGAGCTGTGTTGGAGAGCCGCAGATGACCTGAATCTCTTCTCGCGATCCTGCCCCAATCCGGGCGGTCCCGCCCATGCGGGACCGCCCTCTACGGCAGGCCAGAGGCCCGCCGCTACTTTTCAGACAGGCTCTCAGAGCAAAAGTTGATGGAAACAGGGATCGCGGCGATGACTGCTGCCGGGATCACGGCAGCCATCCGGTTCGTTCTGACGCGTTGGGCCAGGCTTCGGTCGTTTGGAATTTGATGAATTAAACGGGGTTGACGCGCCAAACGCTTGTCGCCAATGCTGGGAGCATGAACCTGAATTCGGTGTGCAAACTCAGGGCTGTATGAAAAACACCAGACGAAAAACCCTCAAAGTTTCCGCCCGGCGCCGTGAGACGGACGTCGCTGGTTGCTCGGCGACCATTGTGCGGCGAAAATACCTGACGCATCTGCGACGAGACGTAGCCGACGAACTTTCCGTGCGGATTGAATACGAAGGGCAGCACGCGTATTTTCCGCTCGCGACCAACCTGCGCGAAGTGGCCGATCAGCAGGGGGCGGCCGTTCGCAGAGTGGTGGCGCACTCGGGTTGGCCCGGTGCCGCTGCTCAGTTCGTCCGCGAGTTCACCCTCGCCATCTTCTGGCTGCCGAACCCGCTGACTTGCACCTACGCGACTCTCTTCACAGAGTTAACCTCGCCGTCAGCCGTCCGCAAACCAGTCGCATCGCGTGTGCGCGTGGCACTATTTGAGCCCGACGAACAAGTTCGGTGGGGGTTGGTGCATTGGCTCAACCAGCTCCCCGATCACGAATGCGTGGCCGCGCACGGTACCGCAGCTTCATTTTTTAGGGACATCGCCCGCAAGAAACCGGACTTGGTGCTGTTCAATGATCCACCCTGTACGCCCGCGAGTGAGCACATCCAGGAGCGGTTGGCGATGGAATTGCCGGAGCAGGTTGGTTTTCCCTTCGGCATCTACTACGACAGCGAACACGCTTGGGACGGCGTTACTGGAGTGGACGGCGGTTACTACTTCCGGCGGCGACCACCCCTGCAAGTGCTCGATCCGATCTCTGGCTTGTGGCAGATGCACAAGCCCAGTCCGGACTCGGTCGAGTCGCAGGTCCGCCACCATATTCAAACGCTGTTCGGGCTGCGAGCGGCGCCGCCGGATGCCTTCCCCGGACTGACAAGGCGCGAGCGGGATGTGCTGATGGGTCTCCGACGCGGCCACACGGATAAGACCCTCGCCACGATGCTCGGCATCAGTTCGTGGACCGTGCATAGCCACGTGAAGAGCTTGTTTGACAAGCTCGGCGTCCACACGCGGGCGGAAGCGGTGGCAAAATTCTTCGAGAAATAACCTGGCACAATCTTCCTGCCGCCAATTTACATCGATGTTCAGCGACAGTAATCCGCTTCGTGCTCGAAATCCTCTGGAAAACCATAAACATCCGAATCACTTCTGTTGAACCCAAATTCCGAAATCAGATTTGGAAACAGGCGGTGTAGCGGCGGGCGTCCCCGCCAGTAGTGTTCGGCCAATGGTGTGCTGCGGGAATAATGCGGGGAAAATCGCGCCTTGGAGAGCGCCAGCGGACTTTGAACCGGGTGCGATGACTG
>JAYVSV010000120.1:0-10786 GCA_043775015.1 Verrucomicrobiota bacterium | reverse complement strand
CCCAGGGCCGCGAGCGCCGGCAACCAGACCTTGGCGATGCCGGCCCCAGCGATGGCCACGCCGCCTTTGAAGCCGATGGCCACGAGCAGGTAAATCGTCAGCGCCACGTAAAGCGGCTCGGGAAACTTGAGGTCGCTCTTCATCAGCGCGGCAATGAGGCCGAGCGCGAAGAACAGCACGGCGGGCGACAGCAGGTTGGCGCGGATGGCGTCGAGGATTTCCATGTTCAATTCTCCGCTTTGGGAAACACGGCAGGGAGGACCGTCTTCTTCGGTCGTAGCAGCGACATCACCACTGACGCGGCCAGGGTGAACACGATCACGCCCAACGAGACGAGCGTGTCAATCTTGTAGGCCGTGTGTGCGAGCAGCATCTTCACGCCGACGAACGTCAGCACCACGCCGAGGCCGATCTTGAGGTAATGGAACTTGTCCATCACGCCGGCCAGCGCGAAGTAGAGCGAACGCAGGCCGAGGATGGCAAACACGTTCGACGTATAGACGAGGAACGGGTCGGTCGTGACCGCGAAGATGGCCGGGATGGAATCCACGGCGAAAATCACGTCGGAGATTTCCACCAGCAACAGCACCACGAAGAGCGGCGTAGCCATGCGGATGCCATTCTCGCGCACGAAGAACTTGTCCCCGCGATAATCCGGCGTGACCGGCATGAGCTTCTTGAACCAACGCACCACCGGGTTGCGCTCGGGATGAATTTCCTCCTCGCGCTTCACAATCATCTTGATGCCGGTGAGAATCAGGAACGCGCCGAAGACGTAGATGATCCAGCCGAACTTGGCGATCAACACCGCGCCCGCCGCGATCATGACGGCCCGCATCACCAGCGCCCCGAGGATGCCCCAGAATAAAACCTTGTGCTGATACAAGGGCGGCACGGCGAAATACGAGAACAGCAGCACGAACACAAACACATTGTCCACGCTCAACGATTTTTCGATGACGTAACCAGTGAAAAATTGTACCGCTTTGGTCGAGCCGTAGTGATGCCAGATCCAAGCGTTGAACAGCAGAGCGAGCGAAATCCATACCGCCGTCCACATCAGTGATTCCTTCAACGACACGACGTGGGCCTTGCGGTGAAACACGCCGAGGTCCAGCGCGAGCATCGCGAGGACGAACACGTTAAAACCGACCCAGAGCCAGATTGATTCAGTCATGATAATTGTTTGAGATTCCGAATTTGTATCATCCGTTGTTTCTGATCCGGTCTCTGCGCGTCAGCATTAGCGCGAGAACCATTACGATTGAGGCCACCCCCATCAACGTGATGAGGACCGCAGCAGTGAGTTTCCCGGCCGCGCCATCGGCAACCGCCATCCAGCTTACGCTCGCGCGCCATGTGAACACGACGACGAGCAGGCTGGTGGTGACGAGGGCAACCCATCGGCTCCACCCGAATCCACGCGCCATCAGCCAGCCCCAGAGAATCGAGAGCGCGCCGAACGTGCCGCCCGACATCAGCGCCGTCGCGGCCTTCTGCGGATTTGAGAGATAGCCCGCTGCACCGCAGGCGATGAGGAAGCATCCGTATGCGATCATCCAGTTGGCAAGATTTCGTTTCATAAAAAATCACTCGTTCATCCCGCCCCGAGTCCACGGCTCAATTAGTAGAACCGAACGGCGTGCCTGAATGGCCGCCGCTTTCTCGGGTTTCAAATGTAACTGCGTTTGCAATTCGAACAGGAACAACCTTTCCGCATCCGCTTGCACCTCGTCGGCATTGCAGACGCAGATCGCCATCTCATAAGCAAGCTGGCGAAGCTCCGTTGACTTCAGCGGTTCGACTGCCTGCGCGACGGTCACCTGCTGGCGCAAGACCCGATGGTGGATGGCGGAGAGCTGGCCGACCGGCAGGGCCACCCTCTCGGCGACGCGTTGAAACTGCGCTCCCTCAGCCTCGTTGATGACGCCATCCGCCAATCCCGCCATAATCGAGAGCGTCAGGATGGTTTCTTTTTCGGCGTCGATCATAATAGTCCGCGATGAGAAGTGCCGCGAGCCTTGGCGGCCGGCGCGGAGAGCTGGCTCTTGGCTTTCCGTGAACGTTTTGCTTCGCGGCTCGCGATCGTTTCGCGAAGCTGCGACATCACTTTTGTGAAAGCGGCCCGGAGGGTATGATCGGTGCCTTCGGCGAATACGTCTGGACCAGGTGTGACGAGGTGAACTTTGACCTGATAGGCGGGACTGGTTTCCGGGTGACACACCAGCTTGACGTTGGCCTCGTCGATTTGCCGCAGCCGCCCCAGCGCGAGAACTTGTTGCTCGACCCACGAATTCAAGGCGTCCGTGGAGGCAATGCTGAAGTGTTGCACGTTGAGTCTCATGTTCGTTGTCATAATATTTTTTTCGTTCGTTGTTTCCTTGTCTCCGCATCAGCTTCAACGGCTGTTGCATCGACACGAACATCGTAGGCGCACTCCGCCGGGCAGACTAATACGCGATTCCGAATGGACAGTTAGGTTAATCCGAAGCAAATTCTCCCCTCATGGAATGGCTCAATTATCACCACCTGCGTTACTTCTGGACTGTGGCGAAGGAAGGCAGCCTCGCCAGCGCTGCCGCCAAGCTGCACGTCTCGCAGCCATCCATCTCCGAGCAGATTCGCGAGTTGGAGGAGGTATTCGGTGAAAAACTTTTCCGACGGGAGGGGCGCAATAACAAACTCACCGATGTGGGACAGGTCGTGTTCGGCTACGCGGACGAAATCTTCACGATGGGTCGCGAGTTGATGAACGCCGTCAAGCAGCGCCCGGGCGCGCGCACGTTACGGTTAAACGTCGGCGTGGTGGATTCATTTCCAAAACTGGTGACGAACGAAATCTTGAAGCCCGTGTTCGCCATGTCGCAGGCGGTGCATGTCATCTGCCGCGAGGGCAAGATGGAAGACCTGCTCGCGCAACTTGCCGCGCACCGGCTCGATCTGGTGTTGGCGGACGAACCTGCGCCGAGCAGCGTGAACCTCAAGGTGTTCACCCACTTCCTCGGCCAAAGCAGTGTCACCATCTGCGCTGAAAAGAAAGTAGCCGCTCGCCTCAAGCGGAATTTTCCGCATTCACTCAATGCCGCCCCTGCGCTTTTACCTGCGGATAACACGGGGTTGCGTCGCTCGCTGGAGCACTGGTTTCGATCGCACAACGTCAAGCCGAACGTCGTGGCAGAGTGTGAGGATCTCGCGTTGATGAAAGTGATGGCTGCCGAGGGTCGTGGATTCATCGCCGTGCCGACCGTGGCGTTGAAGGAGGCAGTATCGCGCTACCAGTTCCAAAGCATCGGGCAGGCGACCGCTTGCCGCATGCAATTTTACGCCATCACCGCCGAGCGGCGCATCGCGCATCCCGCCGTGGCGCTAATTACCAGCCGAGCACGCGAGTTAATGTAGTTTTAAAATTTCCGCCTAAACCATAATCCGACAAAGCACTCCGAAAGCGGAAAGTTGATTACTTGTCCCACTCCACAACTTTCTTGGCCACGTTCTGGCCGCAGAGCACGACCATCGGCATGCCGCCGCCGGGGTTCACCGAGCCGCCGACGAAAAATAGATTCGGATACAGCGTGCTTTGCTTCGGCGCTTTGAACGCAAGATTTTTCCAGCGGTCGCTGACGACGCCGTAGATCGAGCCTTTGTTGGAGTTGTATTGCGCGCGGATGTCGAGCGGCGTCCAGAAGTGCTCGAAGACGACGTGCTTCCGCAAATCTTTCAAGCCCATCCGCTCCAGCTTGTCGAGGATGCGCTCCTTGAGCTTGGCATAGTCTTCGCGCGTCAGCGGGTGCGCGTCGTCAATGTGCGGGATGTGCGGGAGAATCTTCAGGCAATCGCAGCCCACCGGCGCGACGGTCGGGTCTGTCTTGGAAGCCGCGACGAGATAGATCGTCGGGTCGTCGGGCAGTTCGTATCGCTCGAAGACTTTTGCGAAATGCTCCTTCTGATGGCCGCTGAAAAAGAAGTTGTGGTGCGCGAGCTGCGGATACCGGCAGTCGAGCCCGAGTTCGATCACGAGGCCGGAACAGGTGGGTTCGAGCTTCTTTTCCAGCGACGCGATGAATGTCTTGTCCTCGTGCAGCAATTTTTCGTAGGCGGGAATCACTTCCATGTTCGACACGATGATGTCGGCGGCGTGGAAAGTTCCATTCGCCACGAGGCCGGTGACGCGGTCGCCATCGCGGCGCACTTCGCTGACTTCGGCGTTGAGATTTACTTTGATGCCGAGTTCGTCCATCAGACGCTGCAAGCCGAGCGCGATGTGGTAAAGCCCGCCGTCCACATACCAAAGATCGTAGCGGAACTGGATTGTCGGCATGGCATTCATGAACGCCGGGGCGCGATACGCCGACGACCCGACGTATTTTATGAAGAAGTCGAAGATGTTGCGGAAATATTCTGTTTGCAGATGCGACGCCACGCCTTGGTGCATCGTGCGAAAGAGATCGAACTGAAAAAACTTGAACAAGCCGTAGTGCTTGGCAAAACCCTGCCAGTTGTCCAGGCCCTGCTCGAAATAACCGTCGTTCGTCAGGTCGTAAAGGTCGGCGGAGTATTTGAGGAAGCGCTCGATGTTTTCTGGCGGTTCGCCAACCTTCCGGGCTTCGGCGGCCATCTTGTCCGGCTCGGGATACAGGTCGAGCGTGACGCCGTCCTCGAAAAAATTCCGCCAGTGCGGCCGCAGTGGGCGGATGGAAAAATAATCGCCCATCTTCTTCCCGCTGCGCTCGAAGAGTCGCTCGAAGATGTGCGGCAGCGTCAGGATGGACGGGCCGAGGTCGAACGTGTAGCCCTGCGACTTGAGCACGTTCAGCTTGCCGCCGATCTTGTCGTTTTTCTCGAAGATTTCCACGTCGTAGCCAGATTGCTTGAGCGAGATCGCGGCGGACAATCCACCCAACCCCGCGCCGATGACGATGACTTTTTTGTTGCTCATGGTTTCCTCACTTCTTTGCGGCGATGCGTTTCAAGCCCGCCTGCGCGACGTGATCTTGCGGATGAATCGCCAGCGCCTTGCGAAAATAATCCGCGGCTTCCTTCGGCTGGCCCAGCAACTCGTAAGTCCGCCCGATGAACGACAGGCAACTGTCGCGTCCCCAACGCGGGTCGAGCGGCGCGGCGGTGGTCTGGGCTTCGGCCGCGAAAAGCTTTTCCGCCGCAAGCAGCGTCGCCAGCGTTTCGCGCCAAGCCGCCGGTTTTTTCGCGGTGTGAAACTGGCACATGCCCAGCAGATATTGCACGCGCGGATTGGCCGCCCCGTCCTGCAACGCCAGTTCCTCATGCTTGGCCACGCGCGGTCCAAACCGCAACCCCCGGAGCAGGCTGCCGTTAATCTTCATGCCGTAAAGCGTGCCGAGCAACGCGTGGCTTTCCGCGTGGCGTTCATTGAGTTTTACGGCCAGCATGAGCGCGTCCACGGCCGCGTCGAGTGCCGCCTGGATGTTAGCTTCGTTGGTGCAACTGCCGGGCGCGTTCTGCAACTGCAACAGGCGATGAAACTCCGCCGTGCCGAGCCAGTAAAAATTTGTCGCCGTTGCGGAAGTGTTCGTGCTCGCCCGCCGGAAGGTTTCCGCCGCGGCGGCGAATTGTGCGCCGTCCCAAGCTTGATAGGCCGCCGTGAACTCCGCGATGCCCGCCACCGTGAGCTTGTCCGCCGCCGATTCGGCGTGCGCGAGGAGCGTGGAGCACAACATGAGGATGGAAACAAATCGAATCATCGCTTGATGAAGTATGGCGCGACGAGATAAATTGGCCAAGCCGAATATGAGTTTCGCCGCCGCCATCCCTCGCCACCGCGCCTTCTTTGAAACGGGCGCGACGCGTCCGCTGGACTTCCGGCGCGCGCAACTCCAAAAATTCTCCGACGCGCTGGAGCGGCACGAGCCGGAGCTGCTCGCCGCGCTGCAAGCGGACCTTCGCAAGTCACCGTTCCAAGGCTACGCGACCGAACTCGGTCTGGTGCAGGCGGAAATTCGTCACGCGCTGAAACAGCTTCATCGGTGGGCCGCGCCGCAGAGGCGCAAAACGCCGTGGTTTGTCGCGCCGGCGCGCGGTTGGGTGCAGCCCGAACCTTTCGGCGTGGCGCTCATTCTCGGCCCGTGGAATTATCCCGCGCAACTGCTGCTCACGCCGCTCGTCAGCGCCATCGCGGCGGGCAATTGCGCGGTGCTGAAACCTTCCGAACTCGCCCCGCGCACCGCCGAAGCCATCGCCGCGCTGGTGCGGGAGACTTTCACGGAGGATTTTATTTCCGTCGTCACTGGCGGAGCGGACGTCGCTGAAACATTGCTGGCCGAGCGGTTCGACAAAATCTTTTTCACCGGCAGCACGCGCGTCGGCCGCGCAGTGATGACGGCAGCGGCGAAGCATCTCACGCCAGTGACGCTCGAACTCGGAGGGAAATGCCCGGTGATCGTTTGCGCTGACGCGGACGTCACGCTGGCCGGGAAGCGCATCGCGTGGAGCAAGTTCATGAACGCGGGCCAGACGTGCGTCGCGCCGGATTTCGTGCTGGTGCAGCGCGGCGTGCGCGAAGCATTCGTGGCGGCGCTGAAGAAATCGTTGCGGGAATTTTACGGCGAGGACGCCAGCCGGAGCGCGGATTACGGGCGCATCGTAAACGAGCGGCATTTCGAGCGGTTGGTGAATTATCTGCGCGACGGCAAGGTCGTCCACGGCGGCACGCACGACGCGAAGGATTTGTTCCTCGCGCCAACGATTTTGGAGGACGTGTCGCCGGACGCGCCGGTGATGCAGGAGGAAATCTTCGGGCCGATTCTGCCGGTGCTGGAATTTGACAAATTGGACGACGCGCTCTCGCTGCTGCGTGGACGCCCGACACCGCTGGCGTTTTACATTTTCACGAGCAACCGCGCGGCTGAAGCGCGTGTGCTCGCGGAAGCGCGCTCCGGCGGCGCGTGCGTCAACGACGTGGTCTCGCACATGATTGGCACAGGCCTGCCCTTTGGCGGCTTGGGCGAGAGCGGCTTGGGTGCGTATCACGGGCGCGCGGGATTCGATGCCTTCTCGCATCCGCGAGCCGTGCTGCGCCGCGCCACCTGGCTGGACACCCCGTTCCGTTATCCGCCGCAGAAGCTTTCGTTGGCCAGCTTGAAGAGGGCGTTGCGGTTTCTGTTGGGCGGTTGATGCCAAAAGCGGTGCTGAAGCACACGCAGTCCAAACGCTGGCGCGCAGTTCGGTGCGGCCCGGCAGTCGCGAAGCGTTTGGAGTGCGACGGCTTTAGCGTCGCTTTTCCTCGGCGGTGAGAACGTGCTGATGACGTGCGGTTGTCTCGCGCCATGCGAAAGCGGTGCTGAAGCACACGCAGTCCAAACGCTTCGCGCGGTTCGCTACGGCCCGGCAGTCGCGAAGCGTTTGGAGTGCGACGACTTTAGCGTCGCTTTTCCTCGGCGGCGAGAACGTGCTGATGACGTGCGGTTGCCTCCTGCCATGCGAAAGCGGTGCTGAAGCACACGCAGTCCAAACGCTTCGCGCAGTTCGAGGCGGCCCGGCAGTCGCGAAGCGTTTGGAGTGCGACGGCTTTAGCGGCGCTTTTCCCCGGCGGCGAGAGCGTGCTGGTGACTGCGGTTGTCTCCTGCCGTGCGAAAGAGGTGCTGAAGCACACGCAGTCCAAACGCTTCGCGAGGTTCGGTGAGGCATGGCAGTCGAGAACGTTTGGCGGGCGAGCGTTTTCCCGAACTAGACTTGCCCCGGCCATCGGTTTCTGCAAAATGCCTTTCATGTCAAAGCGCGTGTTGATCATTGGAGCAGGACCAGGCGGGCTGGCCTCGGCCATGTTGCTCGCCAAGGCGGGCGCGGACGTCAGCATCATCGAGAAGCAGCCGCGCGTCGGCGGACGCACGTCGCTGATCGAGGGCGACGGTTACAAGTTCGACCTCGGCCCGACGTTTTTCCTCTACCCCCAGATTCTTCAGGAAATTTTTCAGGAAGTCGGACGCGACCTCTACCAAGAAGTGCCGATGTCCAAGCTCGACCCGCAATACCGCATCACCTTCGGCGCGGGCGGGGAGTTGAACGCCACGCCTGATCTCGAGCGCATGGTCGCGGAGATTTCCCGGCTGTCGCCGGTTGATGGCGCGGGCTTCCGGCGGTTCATGGATTACAACCGCGTGAAGCTGAAGAAGTTCGCGCCCTGCCTGCAAATGCCGTTTCCCGGCTGGTCGAGCCTGATCAACCTGCGACTGCTGACGGTGCTGCCATTTCTCAAGCCGTGGAAATCCCTCCACGCGGAACTGGCGGGTTATTTCAAAGACCCGCGCCTGCAACTGGCGTTCACGTTTCAATCCAAGTATCTCGGCATGTCGCCGTTCCAATGTCCGAGTTTGTTTTCGATCCTGTCGTTCCTCGAATACGAGCACGGCATCTGGCATCCGACGGGCGGCTGCAATGCCATCTCCACCAACATGGCCCGCGTGGCACAGGAACTCGGCGTCAAAATCCAGCTCAACACCGCTGTGGAGGAAATCCTGTTTGAAGGCCGTCGCGCCTCGGGCGTGCGCACCGCGCAGGGCGAACAGCGCGCCGACGCCGTGGTCCTGAACGCCGATTTCGGCAACGCCATCACGAAGCTCGTTCCGAATCATCTGCGCCGCCGGTGGACGAACGAGAAGGTCGCGAAGAAAGATTTCTCCTGCTCCACGTTCATGCTGTATCTCGGCGTGGAAGGGAAGTTCGACCACCTCGCGCACCACAACATTTACGTCGCGAAAGATTACCGCCGCAATCTAAACGAGATTGAACAGCAACACGTCTTGTCCGAAGACCCGTCGTTTTACGTCGCGAACCCGGTGCGCACCGACGCCACCATGGCACCGCCCGGCCACAGCGCGTTGTATGTGCTGCTGCCGGTGACGCACCAGCATCCCAACGTGGACTGGAGCAAAGAGAAGGCGCGGTATCGCGGCGTGGCGTTGCGGCAACTGGAGAAGCTCGGCATCACGGACATCGAGAAGCGCATCCGCTTCGAGCGCGTGATCACGCCGGCGGATTGGGAAAGCAAGGTGGACATCTATCGCGGCGCGACCTTCAACCTCGCCCACAGCTTCGCGCAAATGCTGAACCTGCGCCCGCAAAATCGTTTCGAGGAATTCAACCGCATGTATCTCGTCGGCGGCGGCACGCATCCCGGCAGTGGCCTGCCGGTGATCTTCGAGTCGGCGCGCATCAGCTCGAAGCTGGTGTTGGAGGATTTGAATTGAGCCGCTCCCGCCCACGCCGGAGGCGGTGCTTGTTGGAATGGAAATTCGTTGGTATTCTCGCCCGACAATCATGAACTGGACCGAGCCATCCGAAATTGAAAACGCCGCCGCCTGCGCCCCGCGCTGCGGCAGGAGTGGTGTGTCTGCTCGCCACGGCAGGAATAATCTCGAAACCCATTTCTAAAAACGAAATGCCCGCCCGCTCCAAATCCACCCCCACCGACTCCACCGCCCACCTCGGCTTCGAGGCGAAGCTCTGGCTCGCCGCCGACAAGCTCCGCAACAACATGGACGCGGCGGAATATAAGCACGTCGTCCTCGGCCTCATTTTCCTCAAATACATCTCCGACACCTTCGACGAACACCACGCCAAGCTCGTCGCCGGTCAGGGTGACTTCGCCGGGGCCAATCCCGAGGACAAAGACGAATACCTCGCCGCCAATGTCTTCTGGGTGCCGAAGGAAGCCCGCTGGGCCCACCTCCAGGCCAACGCCAAGCTGCCGAGCATCGGCAAAGACGTGGATGACGCCATGGTCTCCCTGGAACGCGACAACCCCCGCCTCAAAGGCGCGCTCAACAAAAACTACGGGCGGGCGGATTTGGATAAGCACCGGCTGGGGGAGTTGATCGATCTCATTGGCAGTATTGAGCTGGTGTCCCGCCCACCCTCACCCCCAGCCCCTCTCCCAGCGGGAGAGGGGAGTCAGACTCACTATCGGGGTGGATTTGATTTCTCGGGACTGGTTGAGAAGGCGCGGGAGTTCAGGAAGAAACAAACACCCGCCGAAGAACTGCTCTGGCAACTGCTCCGCGACCGGCAGGTCTGTGGCGCGAAATTCCGCCGCCAACACCAGTTCGGCGATTACCTCTGCGACTTCTACTGCCACGAAGCCAAGCTCGTCGTAGAATGCGACGGAGAACCGCACCACAGCGCCAAAGGCAAAAAACACGACGCGAAACGTGATAGCTACCTGAAATCCCAAGGCCTCACCGTCCTCCATTTCGAGAACGACCAAGTCCTCAACGACACCGCCACTGTCCTCGAAGAGATCGCCCGTCACCTTCCTTCTCCCGGCTCCTCTCCCCCTGGGAGAGGCGGGGGTGAGGGTGGTCAGGCATCGAAACAGCCGGACACCTCCAAGAACCACCGCAGCTTCGATATTCTTGGCAGGGTGTTCGAGTATTTCCTGACCATGTTCGCCAGCGCCGAGGGCAAGAACGGCGGCCAGTTCTACACCCCGTCCTGCGTCGTGCGCCTCCTCGTCGAGATGCTCGCCCCTTACAAGGGCCGCATCTACGACCCCGCGTGCGGCTCCGGCGGCATGTTCGTCTCCTCCGCCCGCTTCGTGGCCGAGCACAAGACTGCGTCACCCTCAACCCGGCCTGCCGGCCACCCTTCTCCCAGTGGGAGAAGGGCCGGGGATGAGGGACTCGCGGCTCAATACTCCGGCGAACCCAGCCGCGAGCTATCCATCCACGGTGTCGAGAAGACCGACGAAACCGGCCGCCTCTGTCGACTGAACCTCGGCGTGCATGGCCTCGAAGGCGACATCCGCCACGGCGGCCAG
>JAYVSV010000119.1:0-10952 GCA_043775015.1 Verrucomicrobiota bacterium | reverse complement strand
GAGTGATGGAACCGTCTCGGCAAATTATAATTACGACCCCTTTGGCAAGGTGCTGCGCACGACGGGCGCAATGGCCGATGAGAACCGGTTCCAGTTTTCCACGAAGCGATGTGATCGGACGACGGATTTTAATTTGTATGAGTATCGGGTGTTGGGGGATGGAAGGTGGCTAAACAGAGACCCGTTGGGTGAACCGGGGTTTGAAGTGCTCAGAGGCAAACGGACTTCAACATCGGCTGGTGAGCCGAACCGTTATTTGTTCGTTAAGAACAACCCGCTTCAAAACATCGACCCCGACGGGCTTGATCTCATCACCATCACCTACGCGAACGGAACGACAGTTACGTATGGCACGTTTAGCTCTCCCAACCTTGGTCAACTGATGGGGGCGTTGACTAATGCTGCGGGAACGATTTCGGGGATAACGATTAAGGGACACGCTTGTTGCACCATCCAGAGTTTTGGTGACGACCTCCTCACCATGAATTCGACTGGAACACAAATCTTGGCAACGGACGGGACGGATATTTCTGGTGCTCTGAAGAGCGCTTTAGCGCCGGGTGCTTGGATATACTTGGCCGGTTGCGGCTCAGGGCGAGGAGCAGGGAACATTGCCCAGCAGATGAGTGCGGTGCTTCCTGGTGTAACTGTTTCTGGTCATCAAGGAGTGGCCGCACTCAACGTGCCTTTCTGTGGGTGCGCGATAGGGAAAAGGAACTACTACATCAACGGCACGCTTCAGCACAGCGCGTGGTGAGTGGAGACGAGAGCATGAATAAGTTTCAGAAAGTCTTCAATTGGCTGCTGGCGACCTATTGCGCTGCATTCGTCCTATACTTGTTCAACCTCGCAGCGCCTTCGAACAACATGCCAATCTTTATTGTCATGGCAGTCATCGCGGTGGTGACCGCGAGTCTTTCGCGAACCAAGAAGAAAGTTGGTGTTGCTTTGCTCATGGTCGTTGTGGCGCTGCTCTTGATTGTCAAAGAGCACAACGACGGGGTTGCACTCAAAAGTAAGGTTGATAAGGCGCGTCAACAGAGTCAGCAACTCGAACGCCGCTGAACCGCCGGCCCGGTGTCCCGCACAAACGGTGTAAGGAATCTAGCGGCGCTCAGGCCGCGTCGAGGAAGTCGGCCCCCCGCGCCTGCCGCACAGCTCTGGCGCTGCGTCTTCGCTGTGGAGTTTTGGTTGATTTGAATGACGATTTGAGATGAAATCGCAGAAAACATCAGGCATGAAAACACTTAGGCTGTTCACTTACACACTTTGGATGAGCTTTCACCTTCTAAGTGCCGAGATCGCCAGCCCGCCTGCCGAACCTGTGATTTACCAGCTACGACCCGCCGGTTGTGATTGGTACTCTCCGGGACTTCTGACTAAAAGCATTTCAGAGGACAAGGTAACTCCTATTATTGGCGCACTCCGAGCAGACGCCGAAAAAAAGTTGCGATCAGTGATCGTTTCCAATTTGCTCGCCACCCTTAAAACACCATCTTTAACCGCCATTGCTGGTGATGCTGAAACCCCGGACCGTTTTGTAGCCGAAGGCACCTTGGACAATACCCCCGTTGTCATTGCCATTGGAGAACTCGACCTTGTAATCAACGTTTTACCCCGGGTCCCAGAGGCTGTCACCGCAGACAACGCCCACGTTCTTTACAACAATTGGATGCGCCGCTTATTCAAATCCAGGCCGAATGAACAAACTATTTCCGTTGCAGTCACGGAAGAGCCGCAATACTGGCTGGTGAAGCCGCTATTGATCGAGAAAGACGGGACGCGACGGAATATACCCTGGACCTGGACGGAAAGCGCTACGATGGCGGTGGATAAGGCGGGTCGCTGGCTATGCCTCTCCACAAAAAACCTCCCGGAACAGGTTTCTTCAATGCCTGCGGGTGGACGGGGAAGAGCACATGGGCGGTGGTTTGAAAGCGATCCAAGAGCCGAGGATACGCTGAAGAAAATACCGCGTAATTTGGCGAAAGAATGACTAATAAATTGAGGGGCACCGGCTAGCGTGAGCGGTCAAAAAGAATATGTGGGTGTATGCGTATCTAAATTTTTAGATGAAACGTGTTGTTAAACCTGAACTGCTCGACGAACTCCCGGCAACCGATCCCCGCGCCTTGCGGTCGCGGCGAGATTTGCGTCGAGTTAATTTCTTCATGGGTAACGTTGAGATCATCGAACAAATGCTCCTCAAAGCGTTTCCAAATGCAGCGCCCGGAAAAATCATGGAAATTGGCGCGGGCGATGGCACGTTCATGCTTAAACTCGCCCAAAAGCTTTCTGCACGCTGGAGCAATGTGGAGGTGGTTCTCGTGGACCGGCTTAAGATCATCTCGCCGGAAACCGTGCAGAAACTCAAGCAGCTCGGCTGGCACGCAGAAATTGTTAGCGCTGACATTTTTGAGTGGCTTCCCGAATGCGAACCCGCCGATTGCATTTTGGCAAATTTATTTCTGCATCATTTCGAAACGGAAAAACTCGCGCTGCTGCTCCGTCTCGTTGCGTCGAAGTCCAACGCGTTTCTGGCCTGCGAACCGCGCCGTTCTGCCCTGGCGTTGGCGGGAAGCGGATTGCTCGGATTGATCGGCTGCAACGACGTGACGCGCCACGACGCGGTGGTGAGTGTGCGCGCCGGTTTTCAAGCGAAGGAAATTTCCGAACTCTGGCCGCGAACGCGAGGTTGGGCCATCGACGAAAGTGGGGCCGGCTTGTTTGGTCACAGTTTCACGGCAAGACAGTTTGCGCCTGCGTGATCCATTTTCTCGTGACAAAATTCTTGGCGTTCTCGGTTTGTTGCGCGATTACTTTGCGATGCTTGTTACCGATTTTATTCCGGCCGAAGAAAAGAACAGTCGTCGCCTCATGGTTTTGTTGCACGGCCTGGGCGACAGCATGGAGGGTTATCGTTGGATGCCGCAGGCGTTGCAATTGCCCTGGATGAATTACCTGCTCGTCAATGCGCCGGATGCTTACTACGGCGGATTTTCCTGGTACGATTACGCGAACAATCCCGCGCCGGGAGTCAAGCGCAGTCGCGAATTTCTTTTCCAACTGCTGGATGAATTGCGCGAGAAAGGTTTCCCCACCAACGAAACCATCCTGTTCGGCTTTTCCCAAGGGTGCCTGATGACGTTGGAAGTCGGTTTGCGCTACCCTCATTTGTTTGCTGGCTTGATTGGCATCAGCGGTTACGCCTACGAACCGGAGAAGTTATTGAAGGAATTTTCGCCCGTCGCCAAACAGCAGCGTTTTCTGGTGACGCACGGCACGCAGGATACGATGATTCCATTTCAAAAAGTGCAAGGACAGGTGAAGGCTTTTCAGGAGACGGGGTTACAGATCGATTGGCGTGAGTTTCAGAAAGCACACACGATTGCGGGCGAGGAAGAGATCAGCGTGATCCGAGAGTTCATGGTGAAGAGCGATACGTCGTCGCGCCAAGAAAACTGAGTTTCGAATTGATTTAGTCCGCGTTTCGAGGTTTCGTTACCAGCGGACTTTCTGGGCGGTTGAATTATGAATTGGAAACTTTTTTTCTTTGTTGCAGCGTGCGTTTTTTCTGAGATCAAAATGATCCCGGGACAAACGATCACCAGTATTACGCCGGCCTTCGGCGCACCTGGCGAGCCAATTGTTTTGATTGAAGGCTTCGGCTTTACCGGTTCGACCAATGTGCGGTTCACGCTGAACAAAAATGTCGCGGTTACCCCGCCTTCGGATACTGCTTTCAGTAATGTTTTGGTTCCAGCGGGCGCGACCACCGGGCCGTTGCTGATGGTGAAGAATGGAGTCGCTGGCCCCAGCAGCCTTCAGGAGTTTATTGTGATCGGTCAGGAACCTTACATCACCGGTTTCAATCCCATTTCCGGAGTTCCCGGTACGCTGACGACGATCAATATCACGGGAACGCATTTTACGGGAGTGACCAACGTGACCTTCAATGGAACTCGCGCACCGGGTTTCCAAGTGAATTCGGAGACGCAACTGACAGTCACCAATTTGCCGACTGGAATTACCACCGGCCCGATTTGTCTCACCCGCTCAAATCTCACCGGATGCAGCAGTAGTAATTTTTTCATTGCACCGAGCCTCACGAGTTTTTCGCCTTCGATTGGTCGCGCCGGAAATTCTGTCGTGATCATCGGGAAGAATTTTACGGGTGCAACGGCAGTAAAATTTAACAGCCTCGCCGCGCCCTCGTTTGTCATCAACAGCAACACGCAAATTACGGTAACGGTTCCGACGAATGCGACGACCGGCCCGCTCTCGATTGTCACGCCTGTCGCTCAGGCAGTTTCCACGACCAATTTTGTGGTGCCTCCGACGATTTACAGCTTCTCGCCTTCGTTTGGAAAATCGGGAACGAACGTCACGATTCTTGGTGCGAATCTGCTCGGCAGCACAACCGTCTCGTTCAACGGCGCGAACGCAGTCGTCGCGGGCGGCGGCGCCTCGAACCAAATCGTTGCCACAGTTCCAGCCACAGCGACGAGCGGGCCGATTACCGTCACCACGACGAACGGATCGTTCAC
Organism: Verrucomicrobiota bacterium; assembly: GCA_043775015.1. Lineage (GTDB taxonomy): Bacteria > Verrucomicrobiota > Verrucomicrobiia > Limisphaerales > CANJXF01 > CANJXF01. Next base: position 6,405 of record JAYVSV010000119.1, on the reverse strand, counting down.
GACGACGAGTAATTTTTTCCTGGCGCCCGTGATCAATAGTTTTAATCCGATGATTGGGACCGTCGGCACGGCGGTGACGATTCAAGGTTCCAATTTCACGAACGCGACTTTGGTTGCTTTTGATGGCGTCGCGGCGAGTTTCACCGTGGGGAACAACACGCAGATCAACGCGACGGTTCCAGCGGGAGCAACGACCGGCTCCATATCCGTCACGTCGCCGGGGGGGATCGCGACGTCGGTTACCAAATTTTATTTGCCGCCGGTGATCAGCATTCTGAATCCGGCGAATGGGTTTCCTTTAACGCAGGTCACGATTTCTGGAACCAATTTTTTGGATGCGACGAGCGTACAATTTAATAGTGTGAGCGCGACGTATTCCATTTCGAACAACAATCAGATCGTGGCGACGGTTCCGGCCACGGCGACGACCGGCGCGGTTTCGGTCACGGCTCCCGGTGGGACGGCAACGAGTGGAACATTCGTCGTCAATGGGGTAAACCTCACGATCAAATTGCTCACAAACGCGTCGGTTTTGATTTCGTGGCCGACGAATGCGGCGGGTTTTGCGCTGCAAGGGAACACCAATCTTTCGACGACGAATTGGATGGCGATTACCAACGTGCCGGTGAGCAGCAATGGGACGAATTTGGTGACCAATTCAATTGCGAACAGCCCACGATTTTTCCGTTTGAAGAAATAGCTGGAATGAGAAAGTCGCGGCGGTTAAGGCGCGTTTTCAATCTGGATACTTTTTAAATTACTCACGCCGAGTTCGAGCAGTGATGCGTTCTGGTAAACTTCCAAATTCACTTTGCTCGGCGGAACTTTGGCCGCGAGACGTTGCTTGTTGAGTTCCTCAATCGCCAGCGTATCGAGTGCGATCGGGTCTTTGCTCAACCAAATCTGATTCAGCACGGCCGAGTAGTGGAGCAGGCTGCGTTGCTCACCTTGATATTGGCAAAGCAGTGCGTCAGTGATGTTCAAAACCACTTTGTCGCCGACGGTGGGCAGCGCGTAAATTTCCGGCAGCGCGGTGGCGAGTCGCTCGCCTTGCTCAAAGCGCTGGGTGTTATCGACGCTGCCGAAAGCCACGCTGTCTAAATTTCCGGTGGTGCCGGCGAGGTTGTGATTGAGCAGGGGAACGATGCTGATGATTTTTGTGATCTCGGTTGAAACCAATTTCGTCACAAACGATTTTCGACCGATGCCGACGCCCTTTTTTCCGAATTCCAAATCGCCCCAAACCAGATTGCCGATCAACGGGCTTTCGTAAAAATGTTTTTCGTCGAACCCGGCCATCGAGGCCGACGCGATCCGCACATGCAGCCGCTCGGCCAATTCGCCGTAACCCGCCAGGCGCAGGTGTGTCAGTTCTTTGTCCCAGATAATAATTTTGTTGGTGGCAATGCCCGAGGCGATTAGCCCTTCAACGACGGCGGCCACCACGCTGGGGCGCGTCCCGCTGTTCGCGCCGGGTTCGGAGTAAACTTTGATGCCGACCACGTCATTGCTCGAAACAAAGGTTCGCCAGGCGAGCGAGAGGCTGGTCTTGCCGGTGAGTTGGAGTAACCCGCGGTTGACGAGTGCGAGAACTTTTTCTGGTTGCGGTTGAAAGGCAATCGTCGCGTCTGGATCAGTGGCAATGACAACGCGCGCGGCGGGGCCGGGAGTTTCACGCGAAAAAAGCGTCGGTGCCGCTTGTGCCTGGAGCGACAACAGCAAACTGGCCATCAATAGAAAAAAACGTTTAAACACTTGGAAAACCGGGCGTTTCTTGACACTTCGAGCGGCGGATGTTACCACCATTTACGATGTTGACCACAAAAAATCAGACGCAAATTTTCTTCATTTTCTTTCTCTGTTTGCTGGTGACCGGAGGTTGGACGGGATGCGCTCCAGCCGACGCGCGCGCGTTGCTCAAAGGGGAGCGATTGATCAAAGAAGGGAAGTATGCTGAAGCCGTAAAATGTTTTGAAGAAGTCACGGTCGCATTGCCGAACAGCGCCAAAGCCTGGAACCATCTTGGGCTGGGTTATCAATACGCAGGCGATCCCAAAAAAGCCGAGCAGGCTTACAAAAAGGCGCTGAAGCTCGACGGGAATTTTGCCGAGGCGCGCTTTAATTTAGGCTCACTTTATCTCGACCAAAATAATCTGGCTGCGGCCATTACGGATCTCACCACTTACATCCAGTTGAATCCTAAGAATCCAGATGGCTGGCTGAAACTTGGTCTCGCTCAGAAACGATTGGGGAGCGCGAGCGCGAGCGCGGAAAAAATCCGTCAACTGGATGTCGCGAAGAAAAACCTCGAAACCGCGCAACAGCTTCGTCCCTCGGCGGAAGCGTTGAATGCGATTGGTGTGATTCAAATTCAACGCGGACATCCGCGAGAGGCGATTCCCAATTTTACGGCGGCGTTGCAGTTGCAACCGAATTACCCGGACGCGCTGCTGAATCTGGGCGTCGTTTATCACCAATATTTGAATGATCGAAAACTGGCTCTGGTGAATTACCGGCAATTCCTCGCAGTGGCCAGGCAAGCCCCCGAAGCCGCGCAAGTTCAGTTGATTGTTCGCCAGTTGGAGAGTGAATTGAATCCTCCAGTGGCGCGTTCTCCCGTCACTCCAACCCCCGCGCAGACCTCGCCCAAACCACAACCGCCGGTCGCGTCGAATCTGCCGGGGGCAGTTGCAGCGGTGCCCACGCCCAGAGTTGAAACGAATATTCCCAAACCCGCCGTGACGGCGAAGCAGCCGACGACCGTTCTCACGTCTCCAAAAGCGCAGTTGCAACCGAAGCCGGAGCCTGCTCCGAAAAGAGAAGTGCCGGTGGAAGTCACCCATCTACCCGATGAAGTCCCGATCAAATCGGCTCAGGAAATTCAAGGAATCAATGTGGGCAAGCCGGTTGTCACTGCTTCGAATAACGCCACGACGGTAACGGCAACGAATCGCGTGCGCCCGACGACTGAGTCGCAAAAAGGGCCGGGCGTGATCGCGCGGCTGAATCCGGTTACATGGTTCAAACGGAAGCCGAAAGCCATTACGCCTGTGGTGGATTCGCCCACGAAATCTGCGCCGAAAGCGTTGCCAGCGATTTCAGTCGCGCCGCCGAAATCCGAGGTTCAACCGTACTCGGATCCTCTTGAACCAGTGCAGAGCAAGCCGGTGGTGCTGCGCTACAAATATCGTTCGCCAAACAAACCGGGCGAAGGCAAACGGGCCGAGGCCGATCCGTTTTTTGCTCGCGGCTTGCAAGCGCAGCGTGATCGACGGCTGGCCGATGCGCTGGAGGCTTATCGTCAGGCGATCAAGGCAGACCCCACTTTTTTCGAAGCGAGTTACAATCTGGCGGTCGTGTCGCGCGACGCCGGCGATTTGGGCGCGGCCCTCGTGGCTTACGAACAAGCGTTGGCGGTCATGCCGGAATCGGTGAACGCGCGTTTCAATTTTGCCTTCACGTTGAACGAAGCAGGATATTTTCAGGACGCCGCCAACGAATTGCAGACTTGCCTGGCACAGAATCCAAATGAGACACGGGCGCACTTGTTATTGGGCAATCTCTATTCGCAACGGCTCGCTCAAGTGGTCAAGGCGCGTGAACATTACCTGAAAGTGCTCGAAGCGGAGCCGCACCACGCCCAAGCGACCCAGATTCGCTATTGGCTGGTCGCTCATCCGTAAGATTCGTCCGGCGGCCCGGTTTGGTAGCAATCTTGCTAGGAAATGGGCTGAAGTGACGATTTTATGAAAAATTTACCGATCAATTATGTTGATGGAATCATTCTTGTCTTGCTGGTCGTTGGAATTTTCCGCGGACGCAAACGGGGGATGTCCGAAGAACTGCTGACCTTTATCCAGTGGCTGGTGATTGTCTTCGTGGGCTGCCGGGTTTATGAATTTGCGGGCAAAATGTTATCGGAGCACGCGCCATTGAGTCTGTTGACCTGTTACGTCGGTGTGTATTTGGCGTTCGCCATTTTTATGAAACTCATTTTTTCGCAAATCCAACATATCGTCGGCGAAAAGCTGGTCGGCAGTAATTTTTTTGGCGACTCCGAATATTATCTAGGCATGTTTGCGGGAATGATTCGGTTTTCCTGCGTGATTTTGATGTTGATGGCTGTGCTCAATGCCCGGCTCATCACGGCCCAAGAGCGAGCCGCCACCGCACGGATGCAGTCCAAGAATTTTGAAGGCATCTCGTTCCCAACCTTTGGCTCGGTCCAGCAAGCGGTGTTGTTCGAATCTTTTACCGGCCAGCAAGTGAAAGCGTACCTCGGGTTTGTTTTAATTCAATCGACGGCCACGAAGGAGACCCCGCTGAAACGTGACGATGGAACAGCTTTAAACGAAATTATGGGGACGAAGCCCAAATAATTCATGGCCGGTTTCATTTCCCCCAATGCCCTCGAACAAGTCCGTGCGGCCAGCGACATTGTTGAGGTGATTGGCGGCTACATTCCGTTGAAGCGCGCCGGCGCGAACTTCACGGCGCTGTGCCCATTTCACAAAGAGAAAAGCCCGAGCTTCAACGTCAATGCGCACAAGCAAATCTTCCACTGCTTCGGTTGCCATAAAGGCGGCGACGTTTTCACCTTCGTCAAAGAATACGAAAACTTTGGCTTCGCCGATGCCGTGCGCCGTCTCGCGGAGCGCGCTCATATCGTGCTCGAAGTGGAGAGTAAACCAGGAGAACAGCAGGCGCGTCACATCAAGGATTCGCTCCTGCAAATCCACGAGCAGATCACGCAACGCTGGCAGACCGCCCTCGCCAACGATGCCGCCGGGCAGATCGCTCGCGATTATCTTTTGAAACGCGGCGTGTCGGATGAAGCGCAAAAACTTTTTCGTCTCGGTTACGCACCCGACGCGTGGGACGACACCGTCAATTGGGCCAAGAGCAAAGGTCACGAGTTTTTCGTCGTGGAGCAGGGGGGATTGATCATTCGCAAGGAAGGATCGGACCGTTATTACGACCGGTTTCGCGGGCGCTTGATTTTTCCGATCTGCGACGAGCAAGGGCGGGTCATCGGTTTCAGTGGACGCATTTTGTCCGGCGACGAAAAAACCGCGAAATATGTGAACTCGCCCGAGACGCCGATTTTCACCAAGGGCAAAGTTTTTTTCGGACTCGATAAATCAAAACGTCCGTTGCTCGATGCGCATTCAGCCATCGTTTGCGAAGGCCAGCTCGACCTCATTGCCTGCTTCATGGCGGGCGTGCAAAATGTCGTCGCGCCGCAGGGAACCGCCTTGACCAACGATCACGCGCGAATTCTCAAACGTTACGTGGACGAAGTGGTGCTCTGTTTTGATTCCGACAACGCCGGCCAGAATGCTGCCGTCCGTTCGCTCGATAGTTTGCTCGCCTCCGGTTTGGCCGTGCGCGTGGCGACGGTTCCTGCGCCGCACGATCCCGACAGTTTCATCAAAGCGTTTGGCGGCGCGGCCTTTCGCGAACTCACCGACAAAGCGGAAGGGTTTTTCGATTATTACCTCGGCCGCTTGTGCGCCACCAATGAAGTCGCCACCGACAAAGGACGGGTCGCCATCTTGCAAAGCATGGCCGAAGCAGTTCGCAAAACCGGCAACGCCGTTCTGCTCGATAAATACGCGCAAAAAACCGCCATGCGCCTGGGCGTCGCCGCCGATTCCGTGCGCAGCGAATTTAAAAAGCAGCCGCGCACCACGACCACGACGAGCGACGACGATTTCCAGCCCGAGGAAGAAATCACTTCATCGCCTCCCTCCATGCAGGAACTCACGCTCGTCACCTTGCTTTTGCAGAACGACGACCACGTCATCTGGGCGCAGGAGATTTTGGACATCGAATGGATTTTCCATCCGCGCGTTCGCGAGATTGTTTCGCGCCGGTTCGAGTTGCAGGGTTCCGGCGAATGGTTGGGGCCAGCCGCCTTTCTCAACCAACTGGAAAATATCGAGGCGCGAACCTTGCTCACGCAGGCGCTGGCCGAAGAGCGACCCATTGCTGAGCCGGAAAAAGTTTTGAAAGGTCAGCAGGCCAAACAAGGCGTCGTCGAATTTCTACGCGACAAATTCATTGACCGCCAACTGGCTGTGCTCAACCAGCAGATGACCAATCCAGAACTTGAGGAAGCCGAGCAGCACGCGCTCTGGAAAAAGAAACAGCAGCTCATGGAATCAAAAAAGCAACCGCTCGGACGCCTCACCTAGATTTTGCCTATCGACCGGCGGGCTTGTTCAACAACGACTCGTCCCGCGTCTGCGGAACTCCTTCGCTCCGCTCAGTCGGTCAATGCTAGTCTTGGAGGTTAGGTCACCTGGCGCGCATCTTGACACTGCCCCCGCATCGACGGAGCGCCGACTTGCAGTCGGCTTTGCGTTGCCATGAATTTTCCGGGTAAGTTCCCCAAGGTGGCCC
>JAYVSV010000118.1:0-33266 GCA_043775015.1 Verrucomicrobiota bacterium | reverse complement strand
GGGCCACCTTGGGGAACTTACCCGGAAAATTCATGGCAACGCAAAGCCGACTGCAAGTCGGCGCTCCGTCGATGCGGGGGCAGTGTCAAGATGCGCGCCGCGTTAGCCGTGCTGGTTTGGTAATTCCTTCTTTGTTTCGGACGTGCAATTAAGCTATATTTTCCACGCACAAATGATTTCGCTCCTCTTAAGATTTACTGTTTTGCTGCTCTGCAGCGGTTCGCTCGTGACCTTTGCCGCGATCACGCCCGAGCAAATCCGCCAATTACCCGCACCGCCTTCTCGCCAGATTGATTTTTCCAAGGAGATCAAACCGATTCTCGAAACGAGCTGCACGAAATGCCACGGACGCGGAAAAAACAAAGGCGGATTCAAAATTGATAATCGTGAAACTTTTTTGAAAGGTGGCGATTCTGGAGCAACCGTGATCGTTGGGAAAAGCGATCAAAGTCTGTTGATCGAATTGGTCATGGGTTTCGATCCCGAGACCGTCATGCCGAAGAAAGGTTCAAAGTTGAAGCCAGAGCAAATCGGGTTGTTGCGCGCCTGGATCGATCAAGGTTTGAAATGGGACGCCACGGTTTGGCTCGGCAAAGTTGAAGCGAAAAATTTAAAACCGAATGCGCCGTTGATCGCCAAGAGCAACTTCTCCAATCCGGTGGACGCCATCGTGGATCGTTATTTCAAAACCAACAAAATCAAATGGCCGGATGCGATCAGCGAGTCCGCTTTCGCCCGGCGCGTTTATCTCGATGTCCTAGGTTTGCTTCCGCCCACGGACGAGTTGGCCGCGTTCGTTTCCGAAAAAAACCCGCGCAAACGCGAACAACTGGTTCAACGTCTTTTGAGTGAACAAACCAGTTACGCCGAGCATTGGCTTACGTTTTGGAACGATCTGTTGCGCAATGATTACAAAGGCACCGGCTACATCGACGGCGGGCGCAAACAAATCACGAAATGGCTCTATTCCGCTTTGGCGACCAACATGCCTTACGACCAGTTCGTCGCGCAGTTAGTGAATCCCACAGCCGAGTCCGAAGGTTTTAGCAAAGGGATCATCTGGCGCGGGACGGTCAATGCCAGTCAGGTTCCGCCAATGCAGGCGGCGCAAAGTATCTCGCAGGTTTTCATGGGCATCAACATGAAGTGCGCCTCTTGTCACGACAGCTTCATCAACGATTGGCAGTTATCAGATGCTTACGCGCTGGCCAATATTTACGCGGACACACCGATGGAAATTTTCCAATGCGACAAGCCGACCGGCAAAAAGGCAGACGTGAAATTCCTCTATCCAGAATTCGGAAAAGTCGATCCTGCCGCCGACAAACCAACGCGCTTGAAGCAACTCGCCGAGTGCATGACGAGTCCTCAAAATGGTCGGCTCTCCCGCACGTTGGTCAATCGTTTCTGGGGAAAACTCATGGGCCGCGCGCTCGTGGAACCGGTGGACGACATGGAGCAAGCCGCGTGGAATTCAGGTCTGCTCGATTGGCTCGCCGAAGATTTCGCCACTCATCACTACGACGTAAAACATCTCCTCGCACAGATTCTCACGTCGCGCAGTTACCAATTGCCCTCCGTGAACGTGGATGAAGCGGCCCGTCAATATGTGTTTCGCGGTCCGTCGGTGCGACGTCTTTCGGCTGAACAATTTCGCGACGCTCTGACCACGTTGACCGGCATCGGCTATGCGAAAGCCGACGCGGTGGTTGGCGAGGCTGTCACAAATAAAAGTAAGTTTTCCCCAGTCAATTATCCCAATTGGATTTGGAGCACCAAGGACGCCGAGAGCAAAGGCAAGGCGGGCGTGGCCTATTTTCGCAAGACGATTCAGGTCGCCGACGAAGTTCGGCAAGCGATCGGCATCGTGACTTGCGACAATCGATTTTCACTCTTTGTGAACGGCAAAAATGTGGGTTCCGGCAACGATTGGACGCATCCGGAAATGTTCGACCTCAAACCGTTTCTCAAACCGGGCGAGAATTTGATCGCGATCGAAGGGGTTAATGATTTGCCCGGCAACGTTGCGCCAACGACGAACAACGCGGTGGCTGGAACGGAAAATCCCGCAGGCTTGCTCTTTTATCTGCAAGTGCGCACCGGAAAATCAGGTGCGGAAAAGGTCACTGAAGTCGTGAGCGACAACTCGTGGCTGGTCAGTGAACAAAAAAATGAAGGCTGGGAAAAACCAGGTTTCTCTGCGGAGAAATGGACAGCATCCGTGGATCTCGGGCAAATCTCGATGCTGCCCTGGCGGATCGGGAAAAGTTTAATCGCCAACAAACTCAACGAGGGCCGTCCCGGAAAAATTCGCGCCGCACTCGTCGCCGCCGATCCGCTGATGGCTTCTCTCGGGCGACCGAGTCGCGAGCAGGTGGTCACCACGCGTCCGACATCCGCCACGACATTGCAGGCGCTGGAAATCACCAACGGCGAAACATTGTCGGGCATTTTGAAACGCGGGGCGGCGAACTTGTCTGCGGAAGCAAAATCCAATCGCGAATTAATCGACCAAATTTTCCGCCAGGCCTTGGGACGCAAACCCACCGGCGACGAATACAATGTTGCAGCGCAGTTGGTCGGCAAACCGGTGCAAAAAGAAGGCGTCGAAGATTTTCTCTGGGCGATGTCGATGCTGCCGGAGTTTCAGTTGATTTATTGAGCCGATGCTACTGTTCGCGAACAAACGAACCAAAATTGTATGAAGACAAAAACGGAACTGAATCGCCGTGATTTTTTAAAAACGGCAAGCGCGGCTACACTCGGCGCGTTGGCTGCGGGTTATCCAAATAGAGTTTTAAGCGCTGAAACGCCGGCTGAGTTGGAAAAAATCAAGGCCACCGCCGACACCGTGATTATTCTTTGGATGGGCGGCGGCATGGCTTCCACCGAAACCTTCGATCCGAAACGTTACGCCCCATTCGAAAAGGGAATGTCGGTGCAGAAAGTCCTCAGCACTTTTCCAACGATTGATACTTCGGTGGATAACATCAAACTCACCGCCGGTTTGGAAAAAATCGCCAAGGTCATGGATCGCGCCTCGTTGATTCGTTCCTACACGGCGGGCGATCTCGGTTTCATTTTGCATTCGCGCCATCAATACCAGTGGCACACTGGTTACGCGCCGCCGCAAACCGTTGCCGCGCCGCACATCGGTTCCGTCATCGCACGAACGCTTGGCCCGAAAAATCCGGCAGTGCCCGCGTTCATCGACATCGGCCAGCGCTTTGACCTTGGCGAAGGTGAAGAGCTGAAGGCGTTTCACACCGCCGGATTTCTCGGCAGCGAATATGGGCCATTCATCATTGCGAATCCCGAGGAGGCGGTAAAAACAGTCCGTCCCCCCGAGGGCATGAGCCCGTCGCGTTTTGAAAATCGCGATAAATTTTTCAAGCGACTCGCTTCGAAAAGTCCGATCACGCAACTCGGCAGCGATTATCAAAAGGAGTCCTTGCTCCGCTCGCTTGACAATGCGCATCGCCTTTTGAGTTCCGATGCCGCGAAGGCGTTTGATCTCTCGCTCGAACCGAAAGAAAGTTACGCAAACTACAACACAGGCCGCTTCGGGCTGGGTTGTTTGCTCGCACGACGTCTCACCGAAGCGGGCGCGCGCTTCATCGAAGTCACGACCGAATACATCCCCTTTGTAAATTGGGATACGCACGAAAACGGCCACACCCGCTTGGTTGAGTTGAAGAAATCGATCGACGCACCTATCGCACAACTCGTCCTCGATTTGGAAGCACGTGGTTTGTTGGATCGCACGCTGATTGTGCTGGCGAGCGAGTTCAGCCGCGACGCCTTGGTCGAAGGCAAACCCGGCAACGAAGTCAAAGGTCAGGTCGCGCAACCGGACATCATCGAAGATTTAAAATTTTATGGAATGCACCGCCACTTCACCGATGCGGGCAGCGTGTTGTGTTTCGGCGGCGGATTGAAAAAAGGTTTTCTCTGGGGCAAAACCGCTGACGAACGTCCGTGCAAAACGATTGAGAACCGCGTCGTCATCGAAGATTTGCACGCAACGATTTACCGCGCGATGGGCATCTCGCCCAAGCTGGCTTACGAAGTGGAGAAACGCCCGTTTTACGTGACGCCGGACGGAAAAGGAAAACCGATCATGGAGTTGTTTGCGTGAGCCGTCCGCGTTGACACTTTTTTCGCGCCGCCTATTATTTGTTTATGACTGCGACTATAGTTTTTAATCAGATCATGGATTTGCCGGACAAGGAAAAGCACAAGTTGCTGGCTCGCCTTGCCAAGGAAAAAGAACTGATGGAAGACCTCGCTGAATTGGAAGATACCGCGCTCTTTGACCAACGAATGAAAGAACCCGGCGGCATTCCTCTGGAAGAAGCTCTGCAAAAATTAAAACTCACGAAATGAGTTTTCGGGTCATCCTCAAGCCTTCGGCCAACAAGGAACTGGCCGCACTCCCGGCAAAAATCCAATCTCAGGTCGCCAATGTTCTCCTTAAGCTTGGGGAAAACCCTCATCCGCTGGGAAGTTTGAAGTTGAACGGGCGCTCCGGTTACCGTGTGCGTTCTGGCAATTATCGGATTCTCTATGCTGTAGAAGATTCAACGGTGATTATCCTGGCCATCGGACACCGACGGGAAATCTATCGATAAATCGCGCAAGCCTTCACATTGACAAGCAGACGCCAAAATCTAAAATTACCGCATGAACATTCAACGCATTCGGGAAATGGTCACCAACGGATTCAAGCCGTTCACGATTCATGTTTCGGATGGACGAAAATTTCCCGTGCCGCATCCAGAATTTGTGGCCGTTGGAAAGAAGGTGGTGGTGGTGATTGGCAAAGGCGACCGCGTCAACACACTCGACCCGCTGTACATTACTTCAATCGAAGAAAAGCTGGCGCACACTTGAACACTATGACCAAGACGTTGGAAAAAGCATTTGAGCAATCCGCAAAGCTTCCAACTCCAGATCAGGATGTTTTTGCTAAGTTCCATTTGGAAGAACCCGCTTTTCGCGCCGCTGTTCGGGAAGGAATCGAAGCCGCAGACCGTGGCGCTGTTGTTCCGTTGGAAAACGTAAAAAAGATGATTCCCAAATGGGTTGCAAAATAGATTTCCATTATGCCAGCCATTGCTGAAATCTTGATCTGTCGTCCTGCGAAGGAAGTTTGGAAAATTATTACCGATCCCGCCACTCATCCGAAGTGGCTTCAGTCGGAAGTTATCACCGAAAATGAAGGAGAAATTGCCGAGGGAATGAAATTCCGTCGCATTGAGAAGGTGACTGGGAAAACCACGGAAGGGGAAATTGTATCGGTAAAACAACCAATCTTTTTAAAAGCGAGAACTGATCTTTCAGAAGATTGCTTTTCCACTATTGAATATCACTTGGTTCAAATCAGCGGTAACTGCATCGTTCGGGTTCTCTTTGAGATTTATGATACGGGCGCATCACTTCATGAGTATTTTCCAGAGATTCAAGAAGAACGATGGAGAGAGAATCTGACAAAGTTGAAATCCATTTGTGAACGTGTCTAAAGTTAAATTCTTTCAACCCGCAAAACCTGCGGGCCTTCCCAGCGGGCTTTGCGACATTCCAGCGCGAATTTATTCCAGTCGTATTTCCAATCGCCGGGAATGCGCGCGAACAAACTGCAATGCGTCGGCACGCCTTCGTGCGCGCGCAACGTGACGCCACGTCCGTAAACCAAAACCAGTTCGGCCACCGGTTTCTTTGCGCCGACCGCGCCGATGCTGGGGTCGTAAAAATAAAGCAGTTCGCCGGGCAGCGGCAGTTGCACGCGGTTTTCTTCGGGGAGCGGCTGCGGATTTTCCAGCATCGCGAAAACTTCCAAGCCGGAATACATGCCGTGAATGACTTTGGTTTCGATGGGCAGAATTTTCCAAATGTGTTCGCAAACGGCGGGCGCTTCGTCGTCGAGTATTTCGGCGAGAACGGATTCTCCGCTGGCGACAAAGATCAAACGAATCTGGCGGCGCGGTTGAGACATGTGCGGATGCTAACGATTTTCAAAACGCTGTCAAAACGGTTCGCCGCAGAGGGGCAAAGATGGAACCAGACCGAATTAACAGAAAACAAGGCAGGCTTTACGTCGCACTCGCGCGAACCGATGGGCGCATTTTGACACCACCACCGTTTGAAGTTCCGCCTTCAGGCGGTTGGCGTGCGCCGGAACCGCCTGAAGGCGGAACTCCAAACAGAAATGCGCCTCGCCTGTTTGGTGGTGTCAAGATGCACCCCAGATCGATTCCCAAGCGGCAAACTCATCGATGAAACCGACGACGTCCTTCACGATTCCGTCGAAAAACTGCCCCCCCTTTTTCGCAGAAGCCAATTCCGGCTGGCCGACAACGCCGGTTTCAGAAACTTCGTGGAATTCGTTCACAAAATAAATGGGCCGCGTGTATTGCATGTCTGCCTTTCGAAAAGCGTCGGTGTGTTTTGGCCCATCCGATTTGGCGAGTTGCATTTTCACGCGGTCAGGATGCAGATGGAGCATGAGCGATGTTTCCATTTCGCAAGCGTGACCCAGCCCGCCGAGTTCCGATTCGCGAAGGTGTTTGATCGTCTGCGCAGCAATCGACCAATACGAGGCGAAGACAAATTGCAGTTGCGGAAATTCGGTTTTCAATTCACGCAACGCGGCGCGCGCGGGAATGTCATTTCCGCCATGGCCATTGAGCAGGAAAACTTTTTTGCCGCCCATGCTCGCGATGGAGCGGCCGAGTTCAAGGATGAGTTGAAGGTAAGGCATCTGGCTGACGCTGAGCGTTCCTGGAAAAAACAGGTGATGCGTCGAATGCCCGGGCCACAACGTCGGGAGACACAGAATTTTTTCCGAACGTTCCTGCTCAACTTTGCGCGCAATCGCCGTGACCAGATCGGTGTCGGTGGTCAGCGGCAAATGCGGTCCGTGTTGTTCAAACGAGCCGAGCGGCAGCACGACGACTTTTGTTTCCACCCGCAACGATTTGACCTCCGGCCAGGTTAAGTTTTCGAGTAGCATCAGTTCGGAAATCGTGCCAAAAGCCGACTGGGTTGCAACGGATAACTGCGTCGAATTCCGCTTTGCGCACGCCGCGCTTCGGTCTAGTTTGTGCCGATTAAAAACATGAAAGTTGATCTCGCTTACGGACAAGGCCACCTGCAACTCGATCTACCCGAGAACCGCACGACGGTGATCGCGCCGTCGCATAATCCCGGTCTGCCCGATGAAAAAGCGGCGGCGATGGCGGCATTGCAAAACCCGATTGGCTGCCGTCCATTGCGCGAATGGATCAAGCCGACTGATAAAATTTGCATCGCGTTCACCGACATCACGCGCGCCACGCCAAACGAGCGAATTATCCCATGGTTGTTGGAATACTTGGCTGAATTTCCCCGGGAAAATATTACCCTCCTCAATCAACTGGGAACGCATCGTCCGAACACGAAAGAGGAGTTGGAAAAATTACTCACGCCTGAAATCGTACGCGATTATCGCGTGATTAATCACGAGCCGGAAAATCATGCAGCACTGAAACAATTTGGAACGACGCGCGACGGAACACCTGCGCTGATCAATAAAACTTTGGCCGAAGCAGATGTGCGGATCATCACCGGGTTTATCGAGCCGCATTTTTTTGCCGGATTCAGCGGCGGGATCAAAGGAATCATGCCCGGTTGCGCCGGGCTGGAAACGGTGATGAGTAATCACGGTGCGAAAAATATTGGGAATCCGAAAGCGACGTTCGGCGTCACGGAAGGCAATCCGCTTTGGGAAGAACTTCGCGACATCGCGTTGCGAATTGGGCCGAGTTTTCTGTTCAACGTCACGCTTAACGAGCAACGGGAAATCACCGGCGTTTTTGCTGGAAATATTTTGCAGGCGCACAAAGTGGGTTTTGAATTTGTCCGTAAATCTGCGATGCAGAAAGTCAATGCGCCTTTCGATGCTGTGGTTACGACGAACAGCGGCCATCCGCTCGACATGAATCTTTATCAAGGCGTGAAGGGGATGAGTGCCGGTGCGCGCATTCTCTCTGACAAAGGTCTCTTGATTCTCGCCTGCGAATGCCGCGAAGGTGTTCCCGCCAACAGTCCGCTCGATAAACTTCTGCGCAGCGCCTCAAGCCCAGAAGAAATTTTAACCATGCTTGCCACGCCCGGTTTTGTTCGCCCCGAACAGTGGCAGGCGCAAATCCAGGCGCTCATCCAACGCCGCGCCGAAGTGTTGCTCTACAGTTCTTTGTCGGACGAAATTGTGCGCACCGCTTTTCTCACACCCTGCCATGACATCGGGAAAGCCGTTCAGGAAAGATTGGAAAAACTCGGGCCTGAAGCGCGCGTTGCCGTCCTGCCGCAAGGACCGTTGACGATTCCGTATCTCGCTTAATTTTTTACACACCGAAATCCCGTGTGCGACAAACCGGTGTCGGGCGAAGATTTCATGCGCGCACTGGGCCGATAACCGGTGCAATACAATTCACTGCAAAGATACGAACCGCCGCGCGTCACCCGCTTGGCCGTTCCGGGTTCGTTTGGATCGAAACTGTCATTCGGCCCTGCTGGATTTTTGGCGACACTGTTTGTGTAGTAATCCGGTCGATACCAATCCGCGCACCACTCCCAAACATTTCCCGCCATGTCAAACAGGCCAAAGCGATTTGATGGAAATGTTCTCACGGGCGAGGTCTGGCGGAATCCATCTTCCAATTTATTTTCGTTCGGAAATTGGCCCTGCCAGATGTTGGCCTGCCACTGGCCGCCCGGAATTTTTTCTTCGCCCCAATTAAATGGTTTCCGATCCAAACCGCCGCGCGCCGCGTATTCCCATTCGGCTTCCGTCGGCAAACGTTTGCCCGCCCATTTCGCGTAGGCCATCGCGTCGTCCCAGCAGACATGCACCACCGGATGTTTTTCCAAACCTTTGAGGTCTGATGCCGGGCCTTGTGGATGACGCCAGTTCGCTCCGGCAACATAACTCCACCACGCATAATGGTTTTCCAGCGACACTTCACCTGGAGGCGGCGTAAAAACCACTGATCCCGCCACTAAATTTTCCAGAGGAACTCCCGGGAAATCTTTCGGATCTGGTTTGCGTTCCGCCACCGTCACGTAGCGCGAGGCACGGACGAACTTTTGAAACTCCTCGTTGGTCACTTCCGTTTTGTCCATCCAAAAACCGTTCACCGCAACTTCATGAACCGGCTTCTCGTCCTCCTGTCCGCTGTCTGAGCCCATAAAAAAAGTTCCAGGCGGAACCCAGACCATGTTGCTCGCGTTCTGAGCAGAGAAAACTTCGTGACCCAGCGCTCCGGGCTTGTCGAATTTCTTTTTTGCATCTTTATCCGCCGCCCTCATTGAGAGCATTGTCCCGGCAACGACGCCCACCAACACGATTGCGACGATTAGAATGATTTTACCTGTGGAAACTGCGTTCGGATTCTCGGCTGTTTTCTTTTCTTTTTTCATTTCACTTTCGGGACGGAGCGCCACGCGCGAAGGAGCGCGGAATTTATTTCGCTTCAGCTCAATTACGCTTTCAATCACCGCACTCCAAACGGTGCGTCGCGTCGAAGCGGAATAAATTCCGCGCTCCTTCGCAATTCAAAGCCGGTTGCAAACCGGCGCTCCGCAAATCATTCCTTCAACTTGCGAACTTCGTAACCGGCTAATTTATCGGCAACCAGCCCGCGTTTGATCAATTCCGTTTCAGGAATCGCGCCCAAATCATGCGTCTCGGCCATCCATTTGTCCAACGCGGCGCGCAGTTCTTTCAATTTCGCATCGTATTTTTTATTCGCAGCAAGATTACTGATCTCGTGCGGATCGGCGTTGCAGTCGTAGAGTTCTTCTTTTGGTTTCGTGGGCGCGAAGAAAAGTTTTTGCGCGGCATTTAATTTTCCTTCCGCGTTCCATTTGCGCCAGACCTGCATCGTCGGCATTTCTTCGCCGTAAGCGACACGTTGCGCGTAGGGCAACTCTGGCGCGAAATTGCGGATGTATTTGAATTGCTCGTCGCGCACGGCGCGAATGCGGTCGTAAGTTTCGTCCATCCGGTCGCGCGCGGCGAAAATGTAATTTCGTTTCTGCGCGTCAGGGCCGAGGAAAGCGATGCCTTGCATGGGAGCATACAATTCGAATGTGTGAATCGAACCTCCCGGAACTGATATTGTTTCCCAAATTATTCCTGGCACCCCCGCCAAACTCATCATCGTCGGCGCGAAATCAATAAAGCTCACCAAATCATCGCGCACTTCGCCGGGCTTGATGTGTCCCGGCCAGCGCACGATCAACGGCACGTGAATCCCGTTGTCGTAAACCCAACGTTTGCTGCGCGGCAAACCGCGACCGTGATCGCCTGTGACAATAACGACCGTGTTCGATGCGATGCCCCATTTCTCTAAAGTGGCCAGCACTTCGCCGATTTTGTAATCCACCGCCGTGACAAGGTCGTAGTAATTGGCGAGATCGCGCCGCACTTCCGGCGCATCGGGATGATACGGTGGCACGGACATTTTCGCTGGATCATGGCGTTCGTTCGGTTTCAGTTTTTCGGTGAGCTTCGCGAAGTTTTTCAAGTCCGCACGAATTTGGCTCTCGTGCGACCAGACGATGTTGAAGAAGCCGAAGAACGGTTCCTTCGGTTTGTTCTGCGTCCAATCGGTGCGCACATCAAATGCATCCGGTGGCACCTCGAAATTAAAATCTGTTTTGCCAAAGCCCGTTTTCGTCGGCCAACAAATCGTGTAGCCCGCTTTTTTCAAATACCCGGTGAACATCGGCGGCGGCTTGAGCAATTGCGAACGCATGTGATGCGTGCCGATGGTAGTGGGATATTGGCCGGTGATCAGTCCCGAACGGCTCGGCGCGCAAACCGGCGCGTGCGTGAAGCAATGCGTGTAACGCGCCCCTTCGTGAGCGAGGCGATCCATGTTCGGCGTGATGGCGTTGGGGTCGCCGTAACAACCGAGTTCCGGCCCCATGTCTTCGCCGATGATCCAGACAATGTTCGGTCGCGTGTCGGCGGCATGAAGTGAATCGACGGCGAGCAACAGCAAAAGTGAGCAGACAAATTTCATCACAATAAAGACGCGAGAAGTATCGCAATAGTAACGAAAACGAAAATCATTTTCCGCAGATCGTCTGATAAGAAATGTTGTGCAAACAATGCTTTTTGCAGTCGCCTCTGGTGAAGTTATGGTTTGACCAAGATGAAAACTGTCGAAGCAGTCATTGAGCCGAGTGGCGAAGTGCGATTGGTCGAACCAGTCAGCATCCCGTTTCGGAGACGAGCGCTCGTCACGATCCTTGAGGAAGCGCCGGCGGTAAATAACGCTGCGCTATTGAGCGAAGCGGCGCTCGCTGAGGATTGGAATCGCGCCGAGGAGGACGCCGCATGGGCACATTTGCAGCCGGACAAGTCGTCATAGTTCACTTTCTATTTTCCGGAATTGCTAAATAGGTATTGATATATCGTGCGGCAGGCAATGGGGTTTGGCATGAACTCCCCCCATTGCCAAGCCGACCAGATCGTCAAGAACGGAACCTCCCGCCATGGCCACCAGCGGTGGCGCCCGCAACCAAGGCGGCGGCCCTGGCGCAATATCTGGAGGGCGTCGGCCAGCGGGCGACCGAACGTTTGCTGGGCGTTAGTCACAACTCCATTACCAACTGGGAAAAAAAAGCGGTGGCGGGTCAGGTGCTCAAGGCCACCCCGGCCGAAAAAGTGGAGTGGGTTGAGGCCGACGAACTGTGGACGTATGTGGCGAAAAAAAAGATGGTTGCTGGCTCTGGTGGGCTATTGATCGTGCTTCCAAATGCGTCCTGGGCTGGACGCTGGGGGATCGTGGAACCCAGACTGCGGAGCGGCTGGATGCGCAACTTACTCACGCCGCCCACCTCATCTTTGCCACCGACTTCTGGCATCCCTATGCGAAAATCTTCCGCCAAGCCAACCACGTCCAAGGCAAAGCGCACACCTTCACGATCGAAAGCCTGAACAACCGGATCCGCTGCTATCTGGCCCGGCTCAAACGCCGCACCCACCATTACAGCAAGTCCAAGGAAAATCTCGCCGCCAGCATCTTGTTCTTCCTCATCAAGAAATGCGGCGGAGAACTCGTCCCCGCACCTCAATCAATACCTGTTTAGCAATCCCAGCCCCCCGATCCTGCGGCGTGGCAGCGGGAAGTCCGCAAGGACCGTCCGTTACCGGGCCGTGACTGACCTCATGCTCTGCGACAGCAATATCCTCATTTACGCGGCTGACCCTGACGACACGTGCTGCTCGCCGTTTGCCGAGCGCGACGCCGCGGCCATCGCCAGCGTATCCCGCATTGAGGTGCTCGGATTTTCGGGGTTTGAAAATCTTTCGCTGGATCACCAGACGCGCCTCCACGAGATGGTCGCATCAATCGTTGAGATGTCCCTGGATGAAGATGTGATTCGACGGGCGATTGGACTGCGGCAGCAAAAAAAGATGTGTCTGGCAGACGCGGTAATTGCTGCGACGGCACTGGCGCACAATATTCCGTTGGTGGCCCGTAATGTGGACGACTTCAAGCATGTGAAGGGTTTGAAGTTGATCAACCTCTTCGCAGTCAACCAAATTCCCTAGAGTTACGGAGCGCCGACTTGCAGTCGGCTTTGCGTTCTAAATTAATTTCACGGCGCAAAATTAACGCCCTTTCAATTTGAACCCGTAAAGCCGGTTTGGAAACCGGCGCTCCGCTTCACGCCCAATATCGCCAATTCACCTCTGGAAAAATATTGTCCATCGACTCGATTTGCGTGAGCCAGATTTCGTCGATTTTCGTGGCGGTGAGTTGTTCGTGCAGTGAAATGAAACGGAGCAAATGATCTTTGACCCGTTTGCGGGCGTAATCGGGACTGGTGCCGGTGCGCAGGATGAATGGCCAATCGCTGGATTGCGCGAGGAGTAGTTCGCGCGCGGCTTGTTTGAGGGCGCGTTCCTCCAGCAAGGTAGGGCGCGTCACTCCGTGCGCGCCGAGGCTAGATGGAACCGAAGCGGCGCGCAGAGGACTGACGCGCCCTACCTCCTGATCTTCAGATTGAAATTTTCGCGCGAGTTGCGTCATGCGCTCCTGCGCAATGTGCAGATGCGGATAGATCCATTCGTTGGTTTCGTTGAGCCAGACACGCCAATAACCTTCTTCGCCCCAGCTCGAAGCGCTCGGCGTCGCGACTTGTTGCGTGGGGAAACGGCGCAAATATTCGTTCGGTGTCGTGAGCGCGATGACGTCTTGATCGTAGTAAGTCTTGCGCATGAAGTAATCAAGAAACTCAATTCCTTCATACCACCAATGACCGAAAAGTTCCGCGTCGTAGGGCGAGAGAAGCAGCGGTTCGCGTCCCATGATTCCAGCGAGATGCTGCACCTGGCTGATGCGGGCGTTGAGAAAATGTTGCGCGTGTTGCGCGGCGATTTCCAATGCGGCGTTGCGATCATAAGGCAACTTTTCGGAAACCCCACCCGTGATTTGGTGATATTTGATTCCGGTGAAACCGCGAAACTCTGCCGCTGGCAAATGCGGTTTGACGTAATCGAAATCCAAATCGAAACCGATGTCGCGATAGAAATCGCGATATTGAATGTCGCCGGGATAACCTTCTTCGCGGCTCCAAACCTGGCGCGCGGAATCAAGGTCGCGCCCGAATGCGGCCAGGCCGTTGGGCGTAAAAATCGGCGCGAACACGCCGTAGCGCGGGCGCGGTTTCGCGTGGAGAATTCCGTGCGTGTCGATGATGAACCAGCGGATGTTCGCTTCCTGAAGAAAATTTTCCACGCCATCGACGTAAGCGCATTCCGGCAGCCAGATGCCGCGCGGGTCGCAACCGAAGCAGCTTCGATAATGGTCGCGCGCGACGAGAATTTGCGCGCGAATGGATTGCGGATGATCGGCCATCAACGGCAGAAGCGCGTGCGTCGCGGCAGTGGTGATGATTTCCAGTTTCCCCTGTTCCTGAAATTTGCGAAACGCGCCGACAAGATTTTTTCCGTAAGCGAAATAAGTATCGCGCACCGTCGTAAAACGATGGTGATACATCCACGCAAGTTGATGCGTGGACGGTTCCCAATGCGTGCGATGAATTTCTTTTTCGGCGAGTTCGATCAAGCCATTGAGATGCCGGAGATAACGTTCCTGCAAGAGCGGATCGAGCAGCATCGAGCAGAGCGTTGGGGAAAGCGTGAGCGTGAGGCGCGTGTCCATTCCGTCGCGCAACCAGCCGTCCATTTTTTGAATCAGCGGGACGTAAGTTTCCGTGATCGCTTCAAAGAGCCAGTTTTCTTCCAGAAACTTTTCGTGTTCCGGATGCCGAACGAACGGCAGATGCGCGTGCAGAACGAGTGAAAGATAGCCCTGCATCTTTTAAAGGTGCTTCATTTCAGCCAAAACTAAACCGTGCTGAACGAGCGGTTGGAAATCTACGGAGTTACTTGTCGCCAGTTTCGCTCCGCAACGAATCGCAACCGCAGCAATCATGCAATCGGCCAAGGTTCGCGAGCGTCGTCCGGTTAAGTTGAACAAATTTGCGGCCAGCGCAGCATCCTCATGGAAGAAAGGTTCAGGGTTTGAAAAAATCTGGCGCGCTATTCTCTCAGCAGTTGCATCCAATGGGCCGCAAAGAAACTCAGCCCAAGCGATGCTGCTAATGCCGAAACTTTCCTGCGTTGAAGCCCATTCACGAAATTGCTGATGAGCGGGTGAATCCGCGATTGTCGTTTGAATCAGCAAGTTTGTGTCGAAATGAATCATGCCGTCAACGTCGCCCCTCGCGTACCGTAGCCATCCATTTCGCCGCTTTTTCCGCGTCCACTTGAAGATGCTTTTGCAACGCATCAAGCGCCTGCAACGGGGTAAGTTTAGCGCCCGATGTTTCTGGCAGGAAAATGGTCAATAGACCGCTAGCTTTCTCCGGCAGTTTCGATAAACCCTTCGAAACGACCTTCCCGTGATCAATCTCCACTTCCATCGTGAGATAACTCATGGCGAAACTATAAAACTAAATGTGATGATTGCGAATGAAATTTAGCTGGAGCTAACGACGGTCTCAAATGGAACTCTATTCTTCGAAGTCCTCCGTCAATTTTTTAGCAATTGCGCCGCCTTTGAAAAGAAGAACAAAACCAAGCAAAAGGGAAAAAATTTCCAGGAAAAGCCAAAGGGTTCCGGCACCCTGCTTGCCTTGGCGGCGGGCGAAATAATCTGCGCCGAGTGGAAGTGCGCCGAACAAAATGAAAGCGAAAGCAACGAGGCGAATGATGAAGAGAGCGGCTTTCGTGTAGGGGTTCATTTTAATTCTATAAACTACCCGGTCATAACGTTTTTCTCTGCAATGCGCTCGCAGCAGAATACGGCCAAGTAAATCGCATTACAGTAAGGCCGAATGCCAGACAGACCTTTCGGCCCCAGTGCGGAACGCTGGAAGCTGGTGTTAACGTGAAGGTCCATCGGAAGCAATATGAAGCCACAGGAGGAGTAGAAAAAACAGCACCCCTGAAGGCAATGCTATCAACACACATGCCCAAATCGGCAGATCTGTGAGCACACGCAAGAAACCAAAGCAGATTCCAGCAAAAAGGAGACTGCTTCCAACAAACACAGCCAAAAAAACCGGATCCTTCCACATGGTTTTGCCTTTGTCGGTAGATTTCATTTCAAGCTCGATAAACTATATTAGACATGCAATTTGTCATCGACCCTTTTCTGAAGTGTAACGAACAAGTCCAAGCCAATGCGGCTCTCGTAATGCGAGTGAAGTAAATGCAACAAATCGGCAGCCTGCAGCTTCGTAACCCAAGAAGGATTCCAACCGCTCTCAAGGTCGTCACCATGAAGTAGGACGTAAGTCCATCGGCTCTCATCGTCAATCAAGAAATCAGGCAAGCCAGTCGCGAGCAACCGAGAGAGGAACCTCTTGCGCCATGCGGTGTCTGGATTTTTGTTGTGCTGGCGGAAAGACATTCAGCAAAGATTAACTGACATTCGCCACTTCCGGCGTTTTCATCCGTGAATCCTGCGGATGTGCGCCGACTTCGCCGCTGTAATTTGTTTTGCGGCTGAATTTTAAATGCGCGCTGCGCGTGTCGTCGCCGTCAGCGGAAGTGGCTTGCGCGGGGAGATCGTAATTTCCATCGGGCAAAATGAAACGGAAACTGAATGTGCCGTCGGGGCGAAGCTGAATCTTTCGTCGGCCGATTTCCACTTTCGCATCGGGTTCGGTCGCACCGTAAATAATCAGCTCGGCATTGACGTTGAACCAAAAACCTTTGCGCCGTTCCATCCCGCCGAACGGACTCGACAAACTCGAAACAGAAACTGAACTCGGCAAAGAGAACTGCGCGGCAGAAGCCGAGGAAATTCCCTGCACCAGTTGTCGCCGAATCAATTCCGTAATTTCCAGCGAACCAATCCAAACGCGGCGGACAGAATCCATCGTGATAAGTGAGCCGAGCGCATTTTCCTGGGCTGCGGTCCATTTCCTCGAAACGAATTCGCTCGGCTGGGGCAGATTTTTAAACCCTTCGGCACGAAGTTGTATGATGGCTTCGGCCAGCGGAATACTTTCGCGCACCGCTGCCTTGACGATCTGGATCAATTGTTCGAAAGGCACATCAACGGGAATCGTCGCGAATCGCACGGAGGTGTCGTCGGAGAGTGAATCGGGTGGAGTGAACGTGGCGCCCGAAGCCGAGAGTGGCACCCAACGTTCGTTGCGATGGTAACCCAGTTCAGCGAGGTATTTGCTGCCCGCGTCGGCCACGTGAACGAACCAATTGCGCGACTCCGGATGCACATGGATCTGACTTTCCGGTTGGCCTTTGATTTCGTTTTTGTAAACCCGCAAAACTAAATGGCCGTCGTCGGAAAGCGCGTTGGAACTGCGGAGTTGTTCATCTGTAAAATCCCAATACGCGTAAAGCCAATGCGGATCGCGCGCGGTGAGTAAAAGTTTTTTGGTGCCGTAGGCGTCCGGCAAATCTCCTTCGGTTGGCAAATTTTTGTGCGGCGGCGTTGGTCCGAGAGAATAGCGTCGGCCCGGACCGCTGGGAGTGGGCGCGATGGGGGCATCTCCTTCTAAAAGTATCGCGGGGATTTCCAAGGCCGCTTTGCGAATGGAGGGCACGGCTGTTTTGGTTTTCGCGATCGGTTCGTCTGCAAGCGCCTTGATTTTTTTGATGACCCGGACGGCGCGCTTGGCGGCAGTCTTCGCGATCTTCTTCAGGGCTGGCAAGGCAGCAGCGGATTTGGCCTTCACGGTTTTTGCTTTGCTGGAAGGCGTTTTCACCGTTTTTGGCGGGGCGACTTTGGCCTTGGCCGTCACCTTTTTTTTGGCTTTGGCCAGAGGTTTTTTGACCGTCGAACTTTTAACTTTGGACGATCGTTTTTTAATTTCAGATTTCATAAGCTTTTTGAACGCGCTTTTTTGGGGGAACCTTGCCGCAGGCAACGGAGTTGAAACTAAGTCGATATGCCGTTCGCACGCAAATTCTTTTTCGGGGCTTGCAAAAAGCGGGCATCGGCTCTTAATCGAAGCGCCCAGTTGGGTTTATGAGCGTTTCAAGCAAAACAAACAACCAACGCCCGCCTCTCATCTTTATTGCGGACGACCATCCCGACTTGTTGCAGATGGCTGAAATGCTTCTCACCGCCGAAGGTTATCAATGCCGACTCTTCTCCACGCCCGAAGAAGTTCTCACCGTGATGGCGACGGAGCGATTACAACCGGACTTGCTCCTCACGGATTTTGAAATGGGCTCGATGAACGGTTTGGAGTTGGTCAAGCGCTGCCGGTCAGCCCACCCGGGATTAAAAACAATTCTGGTGAGCGGAACGGTGGAAGAAGCGGTGGTGTTGTGTCATCCGGTGAAGGTGAACCAGTTCCTGAGCAAACCGTATCGGCCACAGGTGTTGCTTTCCGTCGTTCGTAGTTTGCTCGCCGACGAGCCGCCCGTTTGACAGCTCCGCACGGTTCGCCTAGGATTTTTTCGATGTCATTGCGCGGAAAAAAATTGGGACTGCTCCTGTCTTCAAAACCGGATTCACCGAAGTTTCAGCAAGGTTTGCAGTTGGCGGAAACCGCGCTGGCTGAAGGGGTGGATGTCTATCTCTATTGCATCGACGATGCGGTGAACGGCGTTGCGAATGAGAAAATGCAAACGTTGAAAGAGCGCGGCTTGAAACTTTTCGCCTGCGCTTATGGTGCGCATAGACGCAACTTTCCGTTGAGCGACCAGGCAACCTTCGCCGGGTTGACGGTGGTCAGCGACTTGATTGCGGGCACCGATCGATTTCTCAGCTTCAATTAACCGCGAATAAAAATGCCAAACCCCAGCGTTCTTTTCATTGTGACGGGCGACCCGCGAACCAGTCCGCGTCCGGCGGAAGCGATTCGCATTGCTGCGGGAGTCGGTGCGTGGAAGAAAGCGGACATCACCGTTTACCTGCGCGATTCCGCCGTGCTGGCGTTGAGCGAGTTCGCGGATGAATTTGTGGACGAGGATAATTACACGCGCTATCTGCCGATCGTCGGAGAATTTGGACGGCCGATTTACGTTCAACAAAACGCGAAGGAGATCGCGGAATTAGGTGAATCACCTCTGAAATTTAAAGAGATTTCTGACGATGAACTCGCGGCGATGGCAGCGCGAAACAGTTACGTCGTTCGATTTTAGCCATGAGAAATTTGCTCCATATTTTAACGCAACCTGATGACGCGCTCGCCAACAAACTCATCGCGAAGCAACAAGCGGCATCGGAAAACACGATTGAAGTGGTCGATTTGACTAAGCCTGATGCGGATTACAAAAAGCTGCTGGAGAAAATCTTTGCCGCGGATTCGGTGCAGGTCTGGTAGGAGCGAACCGATGAGAGGAGCCTGATCTCCCTTCTGCGGAAAACGGGCGAAGTCATCAACCTTGTTTCAAATACTTTCGAAAACCGGATGATTCCGTCTTCGTCACCACGCGCGTTGTCTTGGTCAGCTTGCGTCCTTCGTAGTCAGTTTTGGTGCGTTGATCAATCCAGACCCCGTCGGGCAAACGCGTTCGTTCTAAAACAAAGAACGCCTTCTTCACGGAACCAAGAATCCCGCCTCCAAACAAAATCTCTGACTCGAGATGAACTTGCGCTTTGGCCAATTCGAATTCATCCGCATCAATCCAAAGTTTTCCAGCTACTTGGTTCAGCATGCGATCCACCACCGTTTTACCCGACGGGTTTTTTTTCTTCGGTGTAAAATCAATCTCGAACGCAGTCCTGCCATTGACGTTGGTGCGATCCACCAAAGTGAAATCATATTTGGACAACAGGTCGGGCGTCAGGAGATTGGGGCGATCTGTGCGGTTGGGAGATTTCGCCTTGTCGGATTTGAGCGGGATGCTTTTTGCCGCTTCCTTTGTTGCGACCGGGTTTGTTTGAGGAATTTGAATCGGTTTTCTGGAAGTAATTCCCGAGCAGAAAAACATCACGTTCGAACTACTCTTCCGCTGCTTGATTTGCCCGGCTGAATCAAACTCCTCTTGTTCGGTGACTTTCGTGAATGTGTATTCCGGTTGCGCGGTTTGCGTCTGCGCGCGTTTCGCCCGCTCGCTCAGCCTCTCGAGGATTTGCTCAACGGAAGGGCACCCGTTCGTTTCGCGCGCCGAGGCGATTCCCAGGCAAAAATAAACTCCTAACGACAACGCCATTGCTTGGGTAAATTTTTTTCTCATGGGCGTGAGAAGTTTAGGCAATTCAAGTAGCGGGCAACCGATGCAAATAATTGAATTTCAGCAATCTCGGACATGGGGTTATTTGCCCGTGAACTCCAGGATTTTCACATTGCGAAACGATGCTTCATCATGGTGATCGGTTAAGAGAATATGCCCCTTGATTTTTTCGCCGAAATTTTTGATGTCTTTGAATTTACTCTGCGCGATGGCGGCTTTTAATTCCGGGCTGCTCAACTCATAACTTAAAACGTTCTTGCCGTTCAACCAATGCTCCACGTGATTGCCTTTTACCAAAACACGTGATGCGTTCCATTCTCCCACCGGTTTGAGCGGTTTGTCTTTGCTCGGAGGAAAAATGTCATAGAGCGCCGCCGTTTGCTGTTTCGTCGTCGCCTCGCTCGCGTCATCAATCATTTGATATTCCGGGCCGGGCGCAGATCGATCTTCGCTGACCAGATATTTCACTCCGTTGTTCGCTCCGGCCGGAAGTCGCCATTCCCAACGCAAATCATAATCTGTGAATTTTTCGATGGTGACGATGTCGCCACCGCCCGCCTTGGCCACATGTTTGAGGCAATCGTTTTCAATGACCCAACCCTGTTTGGGCGCATCCGGTTTTTTGTAACCACGCCAACCGTCCAACGACTTGCCGTCGAACAATAATTTCCAGCCCGCTTTTTTCTCCTTCGCGGATAACTGATTGATCTTTGCGTCGGTTTTCTCGGCGGAAAAGGCGGGCGCGGTTCCGGCTAAAACAAGAGTGGCAATTAAAAGGGTGAGTCGATTCATAATTTAATAAGGGAGCGCTGGAAACCAAAATAAGGTTCAAAGCAAAGGTTCATTGCTGAGACTTGTATGCGACGTTTCGCTCGGGGTCAAGCAACTGAAACCCGCGTTCACTGGAGTTTGGGCGCCGGCATTTTTTCGCCCAGTTGAAGGTAATCCCAGATCGCAGAAATCTGTCGGTCAGCGCTGCCATCGAGAACATCGGCCAGCGGACTTTTGCCTTCGTCATCGAAATAAACCGGCATTTTCGTCATCGAATCGACGAGGGGTGGATTGCGCAACCAACGTTTAAAATAGCCCGGCAACAAACGTTCGCCGCTGTGAGCGAGGTTGATGCCGGGCGCTTCAAACACCTGCGTCGCCCCAACATTTCCAACGGCATGACACGAAATGCAGGAGAAACCGGACGGCGGCGCGGAAACAAGATTGCGCCCAATCTCAGCAGTGTCGGGGTGAGGCGATTCAGAGGCAGATTTCGCGGAAAACCCGTGTTGCTGGGCGAGTCCGTCCGCTAGAAATTGCGCGCGGTTTGGAAACGCCGGCATCTGCGCTTCCAACCACGGTCGCGGTTTGTAATCAATGTTGCCGGCCATGAATTTGGCGGACCATTCAGGCTTCAGTTTTTTTCCGAGAATTTCAAATGGCGGAATGCCCTCGAGCTTCCCATGGCACTCGGCGCAATTCAGGTGGCGCGATTGACGTTCCGCAAATTCGGCTGGAACATGCCGGGCGAGCGACGTGTGATCGGTCGCCGCAAATAGTTGCAATGCGGCGCGCTCTTCCGCAGAAAAGTTAAACTGCGGCGCTCGTGAATTCTCCGGAGCCGCGTCTGCCAGGCATCCGCTTTTCCAATTCGTGATCTGCGCCAGCGTCTTTGTCGCAAATTTGTTTTCCAACTTCAACGTGTGGCAGTTCAGACAGCCGGAAGATTGCAGAAGTGCTTTGCCGCGCTCGATTATCGCTGCGTCCGGCGACGGAGAAATGGCTGCTGCCTTTTCCGAATTCAAAATTAAATACGCCGCCAACTCGTCGCGCTGCGCGTCGGACAGTTTGAAGCGTGGCATCGCGATCCATGCGTAATGCGCGTCCGGTTGCTTGAGAAATTCGACCAGCGCGTTCGCTGCAAATTTCGCTCGAACCTGTTTCAACGAAATTTTGTTCGCGTCCATCGCAGCGACGTCCGGTGCGTTGTGACAGGCGATGCAATGCAACGTTTCAAAAAGTTTTTTGCCGGTTCCGCTTTCTGTCACCAACGGCCCTTTGCCGGGAGCGGGATTGGAATTGTGGTTCAGCGAACCCAGGAATGCCGCAACCGCTTCCACATTTTTTGCGTCACCGCCAAAAAATTTAGGCATGTGGGCGGAAGCTCGCAAAACTTTTGGATCTACAATCCAACGCGCCATCCACTCAAAGTTTCTTCGCGATCCGATTCCCTCAAACGAAGGCGCGTCCATGGCCAACTCCGGCATTCCTGATTCCGGTCCGACGTGACATTTCGCGCAGCGATGCTCCACGAAAAGATCGCGGCCCAGACGCAGTTTTTGTCCGGACTCCTCTTCAGCGCTCGGAAAATGAGAAAACGCCGCCAATGGAATTGGTTGCGCGAATCCACCTTTGGGCTGCCAGTGAAGGCGAATGAACGCATCGCCCGCATCCGGGTGGGTGAAACTCGCCAAAAACAAATTGGTCCCTTTGTTCAGGCGAACCGGCTTGCTGAATTCAGAAGTCGAATTCGTTCCGGTGGTTTCCAAAACAGAAACTCCGTTTATCGTTAATTTGAATGCGCCGTTCAGTTCGGCTTGGAAAAGAAAGTCGCTGCGCAAATCGGCTGAGATAAAACCGCTCCAGGTTGCAGTGAACTTTCCGCCGGGCAAAAACGGAGAGGGCGATTGACCCTGCGCAACGTGGAGCGCGACATTCTGCGCTGTTGCGTTCTCGGAGATGACTCGTTCTCCACGACTCGAGTAACTGATGCCCAGACCGGGCATCGGTTTCTCCGCAAAGCTGCTGAAGCAAAGCAGGCAGCTTAAACCGGCGAGTACGCTTTTCACTTCTTTTGCATCGCGCAAAACGCGGTCAAGGAATCGCATTGATGGTGTGCTGAATGATCTGGTTGATTTCTGTTCCATCTTTGGCTTTCAAATTGAAATTGATCGATTGGCCCATCACCGGTTTCAAGTCAGCGATTTCCAGAGTCACCGTTTTTCCGTCGGCGGATAATTTTGCGGACTGAATCGCCAGCTCATCGCGTTGTTTTTTTTGCGGATCGGACACGGAGAATTCCGGCGAGCCATAATCTTCAGCACGCTGATAATTCCATCGCTTGGCACTGTAGTTCTGCACGTCGGAAGCATAAACCGGATCGAGCGGTTGCGTGAAAACGAGTTCGATGGCGTTCTTCTTAACTTTCAATCCGCTGACAGCGTAAACCGGTTTTCCAGTGTAACGAACGCGATCCAGCCCGGTGATTTTTGCGGCGCTGGTTTGCCAGCCTTGCAAGCCCGTCACATAAAGTTGTCCGTCTTTCGGATTGAATTTTGCGCGCATCGTGGACGAGGTAAACTTCAGTGGAATTTTTACGACGCCACCTTGCATTTGCGTTCCGACTTTTTCCTTCAAGACGTGATACAGCGCGCATTTTCCATAAGACATGTGGAGCAGTTCGCCTTCCATCGGCCCCCATTTTTTACTCGTGACCCAAGCCTGTCCTCCGCCGGAATTATCGATGTCGTTATGAGACATCCAGCAAAGCGGCGGCTGAAATTTTGGAACTGATTTTTGATGCGCGAGGGGTTCCACACCGTAGAACCCATTTTTTTCCACCCAATTGATGGGGCAGGCAGGAACCCAGGTGCCCTCGTTGTCGCCCGTGGTAACTTCGTTGTTCGGTCCAGCGGAAATCCCGTTCGGAGCGCGAAAACCAGTGGCGTAAACCTCCACGTTGCGACCGTCTTTCGAAATTTTCAAAAGTGTTCCGGCATGTGCGCTGATCGTTCCGAAACCATCGCCGCCGAAACCGCGACCGCCGCCGCGCACCGGACCGGCTTTCGCGACAAAAAAATTTCCTTTCGTGTCCGTCTGCAAATCGAAAACGAATTCGTGAAATCCTTCCGACGAGGTAATCTCGTTGTTGAAATTTTCGTAAAAGTCCGCTTCGCCATCTTTGTTCAAGTCGTGATAGCGCGTGATCTGGTCACGACCTGACGTGTAAATAACGTCATCAACAATTTTCAGTCCAAGCGTTTCATAACTGCCGGAGGCAAATCGTTTCCAGGTTAATTTCTCCAGATTTTCATTGATGCCGGAAACGATCCAGACATCCCCATCCCATGTGCAAAGTGCGGCGCGTTTGCCGTCGCTGAAAAAATCCAGCCCTCCGAAACGCACCCGGCGGTTCCATGGGTTTTCCGTCGGCGGCGTGAGTTGATCGACAACGTAAGAACCATCCGGATTACTGTTGAAATTGAGCACCCCTTTCGTGACGACATCCTCCGGCCAGTGCGCCGGGCCGCCTTTGCTTTCCGGCATCGCTGGAGAAGTCTTGAAAGCGCCCGCGATTTTCGCCTGGTTCGTCGTCGCGCCACTCCAGATGACCACGCTGAAAGTGGCAGCGGGCGTGCCTTTGCTCGCTCGCAAAACGATCCTGTTGTTCTCCTGAATTTCGAGCGAAACCCCCGCAGGCGCATTCACGACATTGGCCAGCGTCATCCGGTCAGCCGTTTTCAAACTGGCCTGCGCAAGCTTCACCTCGCCCGTGGCGCCATCGACATCGCACAAGTTGAAAACGACCGCTTGCTTGATCTTCTCAATTTTAAACGTGCGTACAAAAGCGATTTCGCCCTCGGCCGCCACGCTGGAATCATGTTCGAGAATGTGATTGCCGAGCGCCGTGTAAGAAAAAACCACGTCGTCACCATTCAGATACAAACCATTCCAGCGCCCCTGGCTCGCGGGAACCGGGCCGAAAGGTTCCGGGCGCGAATCTTTGAAAGCCCCGCTCGCATCTGAAAAGCCCGGCAACGCTTTCGTCCCAAACTTTTGCTCGCCTGCAATCGTGGGATGACTCCCGTGCGACCCGCTGAACGCCACGCCTTCCAGGTTCAAGTATTTGCCCGTCCAACCAGCGGAGACGCGCAGCAAATCGGTATCGAAACAAACGTAGGCATCGTTGCCGAGTTTCAATGCGATCCCTTTGTTGGCCACATTCCTGGCGGGAGAGGGCGCGCCGATGCAGGCGTTTTGAAATGGAAAATCCTGGTCCAAACCGCCACCGGAAACCACTTTCTTCCAAGCCTTCCCGGGCCTCCCCACCGGGGCTGCGGACGCCTTCCCGATCATCCACGAAGTTAAAATGGCTAGAGTAAGATAAAGGAAGTTCTTTATCGGTGGAACGTAACCTGACGAGATTTTCATTTTATTTGTTTAGCAAAGCGGTTGGCGTGGAGTCGAGCCGCAAACGTCGGTTGCAACTGCTGAATTCCGAAGCAGGATGCGGGAAGCTGGAACGGAGCGCGGCCTTCAGGCCGCTTCATTGTCAGACACAGGCAGGTGTTGCGAGCGCGCAAAAACTTCGAAGTTAAAGCGGCGTCAACGCCGCGCTCCGGCACCACTTTACCCACACGCTACTTCAGAATTCGGGTTGAGAACGCGCCCCATGTCATGTTTTAAAAAATTTACTTAGACCGCCGTTGTCCCAGTGGATTTGCTAGATTATGCCAATGAATGAACGAACACCAAACGGACTGAAAGAATTACAAGGCTATGTCGAAATGGGAATGCAGAAATCGGCTCTGGACCTCGCGCGAAAATATCTGAAACAACGCCCGGTCACCCCGGAGATTTTTATCGAGGTTTTGGACGCCCTTCTGGTTCAGGCGGATCACCTTCGTCACTGGCGATCACGAATCGAATCGGTTCACGCGAATTTTTCAGCGAAACAGAAGCGAATGGTGCGCAACGCCATGTTTCATTTCTACGTGGCCATGAACGAATTCGGCGTGGCGTTTCTTTACATGCCCCTGAAACCGCGCGAGGCGGACGATCTTCTCTACTGCATGTGGACACTGCTGCATCTTCGTTATACGGAAGGTTGCGACGGGATTGCCGACCGAATCAGTAAAATCTGGAACAAACCGAGTTCTGAATTTGAATGCAGTTGTCTGTTGGAAGCCATCGGAAGTTACTCAGCGCAAAAAGGCTGGTTTGAAATAGCGGAAAACGTCTGGCAACAGGCGGTTTGTTACGAAATGTTTGAGGCGAACGCGTGGGAAGGATTAATCAACCTCCAGATCGCAAAAGCTCACGCTCAAGTGGACAGCGCGCAGAAACGTTTTTCCGCCCGAAAACCCGATTACGATCCGACGCTGCCGCGAAATGAGGAATTGTTGAAAATAGCTTCCCTAAAAGAATTTGGCCGCATAAAACAATCGCTCAACCGCGCGCTGCCTGAGAAAGAGCTTTGGCGGTTTGGAACAGAAATAAAAAAAGATGAAACATAATTCCAACACCAATCTCTTCTCATGCATCTCGCCATGCTGCTTGAATCAGATGCCTCTTGAAAATTTTTGCACCGAAGTCCTCGCTTGGTGTCTAACAAATTCTGCAAGTTTTCGGCAGTCGTTTATAAGTGCGTTAAAACTACCTGCGCCAACATCTGATCCATGGATTATTTCAACGCAATCATCTTTCAAACAAGAGGAAGAAGACTCTGAATCCGATGACGATGACGACGAAGAAAGCGAGTGCAGTAAGCGCGGAATCTTCGACATAACTATTGAATCCCCCCGTTCGACTGATAAGAAAGGTATCTGCTTTATCGCGATTGAATCCAAAATCAATTCTGATTTCGGTCGCAACCAATTGAAAAAGTATGCGGATGAACTCGAACATAAAAAAGACAGCTTTGAAAATTGTTTTTTAATTACGCTCACTATAAATCCACATACAAAAAGTTATGAGGATCGCGCTTTAAGTTGGGGGACAGTGCAACAGCTACTTGGAGAAGCTGAGGAATCTCCGGTAAAAATAATCTACGAACAGTTTGCAAAATTCTTAAAAGAGAAAAATATGGAAAATATAACGATACCTAAAATGGACGCCTCCGCCCGCGAAAAATTTGTCCAAGATCTCGAATTGAAACAAAGCATGGAAAAAATCCTTTTACGAGTGAAAGAGCGTGAGGAGTTTAAGGGCGTGTTCAACAAGACGGTAATCTATGATAGTAACTCGGATTCCAAATGGCTGGGAGTCTATCATAAAAAATCCCAACCCTATCTTTACTTTGGAATCCAATTAGAGCCCTCCTTTCAATTGGTAGCGCAATCGGAGATTCCAAAAAATGATCTAGGTTGGTTGGATCGCTTAAAAAAAGAATTTCAAGAAAATGATGTTGAGCAGTGGCCCCCGTCGGAGGGAACCGGAATTGATATTATCCAGTCGTTGAATGGCGAGTTCAACGGCGATGCAGAGAAAATTGAAACGTGGTTTGTCCGTGCTTTGGAAGCCGTTGTGAAACTGAGGCACAACCAAGAACTAAACGAGTTGCTACCTCGTTTTCCTGACATTAAAGGATTGGAGAAAGACATTTCCCGCGATGGAAAAACAATTAGTTATAAAGACAAAGACCAAGAAATCATTTGGTTTTTTCACAAAAAGGATAATTTAGAGGTGTGGGCTGAATTTTCTTTTGTAGGAGAAGATAAAAAAATTCGGGAGGAAAAGAAGGAGGGTTACATATCAGGAACTATCCAGGATATTCTACCTCGAGTTGAAGAAATTCTTCGTTGTTATCCCGGTCTTAAGAAATAGTCAGGAAACTTTTTACCTAGCCTTTCCGCCAAATGCGCCACACTGAAAGCAGCGTGTAAAAAAGCACGGTGATGGCGTAAGCGATAATTCCCAACCCGATGGCAACGGGGATTTCTGAACGGCTGAAATAGACCAGCGCGCCACCCACGAGGCCAACCAGCACGGTTTGCGCGGCCAGGCAAAAGAGATACAGGCCGAGGTGGGTTTCCACCAATCGCGCCACGTGCCAATCGCGATAACCTTCCTCGCCCAGCGTGCGCATCAGCCAGGCATTTTGAAAATTTCGCGATGCAACTAGAACGCTCGTTGTGGAAATGATAATCGCCATCATCGGATAAAGCGCGAACGAAAGACACAGCGCGAGGTTGACGATTGCGCCCAATTTCCAGCCCATTTTTTTGGCCAGCGGATTTCCTTCGAGAACCAGATTGGGCGTCGCGATCCATGTGCTCAAAAAATCGGAGCCGCGAGAAAACAGCATCAGCGCCAGCAGAATGAAATACTCGCGTCCGGCAAATGGAACGGATTCTTCCATGTCAGGCGGGAGTGGGGTGATGGATGGTTGGATCAATGGAGGAATGGATTTCCCCCAGCAATCCATTACTCCCAAAATCTAATAATCCGCTCTTCATTTTTTCTTCCCGTAGATCTGCTCCGGCGTCTCCAATTGCGCTTCGGTGACTTGGAAATTTTTTCCGGCATCCTGCGCGGAGCGGAAGAAACACGATTTGTAACCTTCGTGGCAGGCCGCGCCGGTTTGTTCGACCTGGATCAACAACGTGTCGCCGTCGCAATCGAACGCGATAGCTTTCACGATTTGGGTGTGGCCACTTTCCTCGCCTTTCATCCAGAATTTTTGACGCGAACGGCTCCAGAAATGTGTCTTGCCGGTTTCAATGGTCATCTCCAACGAAGCGCGGTTCATCCAAGCCATCATCAACACGCGGCCAGTCGATTGTTCCTGCACGATGGCGGGAATCAATCCGTCGGAAGTGAATTTTAATTTGTCGTAAAAGCTCATGGTCGTTTTCTTGAGACAGAATGAACAGAATTTTACAGAATTAAACGAGAAAACTCCGTGGGAATTCTGTCAATTTTGTTAATTCTGTCTACTCCTTCGGCAAAAATGTGAACGCGACTGCCGCCAAAATACAAGCGAACGCCGCGATGTGGTTCCATTTTATTTTTTCGCCAAGATAAAAAATAGCGAAGCCGCAAAACACCACCAGCGTGATGACTTCCTGGATGATTTTCAATTGCGTGGCGGAATAAAACGAGTTGCCCCAGCGATTGGCTGGCACTTGCAAAACGTATTCAAAAAACGCGATACCCCAACTGACCAGAATCACAATCAACAGCGGTTTGCTTTTGAATTTTAAATGTCCGTACCACGCGAATGTCATGAAGACATTAGAGCAGGACAACAACACAATGGGAAACCAGCGGGTTTGGATGAGGTCGTTCATGTTCGGCGGTGGACTATATGCAAAACCCCGTTGAATTCAAGTTCGTCAGTCCGGACCAAGACCGCGATTTGCCCCGTCCGAAGCAATCCGTTGAAAATCCCGCTTGCGGAATGTCAGTTTTAAGGAATCATTAAAACCATGAAAGAACTGGATACGCTGACGGTGACAAAAGTCGGTCAGGGCACGCTGCCGAAGTGGTGGCGTGACGCCGCCGGACTCAAGAACGGTGGCGTGGTGGAAGTCCGCCCGGTGAAGGACGGACGGAATTCCATTCTCCTGACGCCGCGAGTCAAACAGAAAGCCGGGGCAAAGGGATTGCTGGCCGCATTCTCCGCTTGCCCGCATCCCGTCGCCACGCCACGCCGCCACTCGCTGTCGTTCAAATGAGCTTCCTGATTGACACGGATTTGCTTTCTCTGTTGGAACGCAAGCATGTCCCCGCCAGGCTTGCGACTTGGGTGCGCGCCAATGACGGCGATATTTTCTTGAGCGCTGTTTCCATGGCGGAACTTCAACACGGCGGGAATATCGCACCGGCGACTCACCGCACGGCGCTCGCCGCCTGGATTTCCAACCTGCGCCGCGACTATGCCGCCGCGATCGAGCCGCTGGATGAATCCGTGTTGGTCCGCTGGAAGGAATTGCTGGCGGAGTTGAAGTCGAGGAACCGCACGATGACCTGCGAGGATTCGTTGATTGCGGCGACGGCGTTGCATCAGGGCCACACGCTGGCTACGCACAACACGCGGCACTTTTCCCCGACGGGCGTCGCGTTGGTTGATCCCTTGAGTTAAACCGATTCGTTTTTTCCCTGCTTCATTTCGAGCGGCGCGGAATCTTATACTTGACGCGAATTTCCTCAAACGCCTGACGGAATGACTTGCCCGTGCCCTCTTTCATCGCATCCAACCCGCGCTGGATGCCGCGAATGGCATCCAGCGTCTCTTCGTAGGCAGCGGCATTTTGCACGATCAACTCTGCCTTGCCATTGACGGTGAGAACTTCCGGGCGACCGGTGCTTTTAAGCCGCTTGAGATGCGACTTGGTGTTGCGTTGAAAATCGGTGAGCGAGCGAATGTCTTCGATTGCAATCATAGCATTGAATAAAATGTTTTAACCATGCTGACACCAGACCCGCAACGACGCAAGCTGGATTCAAGAAGTGGATTCACGGGACTCCATTTTATTCTTCAAAGCCCAACGCTTTCTTCACAATCGACGCCGAAGCACCTAAAAATTCTTGATTTTTCACGATCCATGCCTTCCCTTTTTCTAACAAACTTTTCTTTTTGATCGCGTCCGCAGTTTTCAATTCATCCATGATATTCTCAAGCTTGTTTCGTTCTTGTTGCGGGACATTTTGCTGCTTGAGAGTTTGGTAAAGCGAACTGTAGTCGTAAACTTGAACGCTTGAATGAGAAACATCCCCTAGCACTCCTGCGAAATGTTGGATGTTGAAGACTTGGCCTTGCGCTGATTTCCGTTCTCTTTCATCGAATGACATATTTTCTCCTGTAATTCCACGGGTTTCGAGTTCCAGGCTCCAATCTAAAAGTTTATCTTTAACGGCACTTAACAGACCTTTCAATTGAACTGGCGAAAACTTGATTTGCTGTTGCCAATGGCTGACATCCATTCCGCTGCCATGCAGAGAATGATTCTGGTTGCGAGAAAGAGATACAACTATTGAACTTGACGTGGAAAGTATTTCCAATTCTGACACTGATTGGCCAACTCTAAAAGCCCCATTGAGTTTTTCGACCGGCAACCAACCGTGGACTGGATTACGAGTTTGCAGCTCTCCTCCTGAGATAAGGCGGTAGGGTGGGATTGTTGAACCTTCTTGATATCCATTTAGCTCAGAATTGATCCACTCGCTTATTTCATTTAACCCAAGCTTTACGGAAATTAACTTTGCAGTTCGCAACAATTCAGTTGTGCTTTTAGAAGATTGCACAATGTCGCGTTGGAAATCTCTGACGAGTGAACCCATGACCTAATTTTGCGCTAATGAATTTTTATGTAAAGCAGTTCACAACCTCACCGGAATATTTTTCCGCGCCAAAAATTTCTTCACGTCACTCACCGTGTAAGTGCCGAAATGAAAAATACTCGCGGCCAAAACGGCGTCGGCTTTGCCTTCGAGTAAAACAATGGCCTTGGGTTCTCATGTTCCCCTCGCCGACGCTGAGTTTCTTTGGGTTACAGTTTCTCCGTGGGAGTGAAGGGCAATCCGCGTTCGCCGTTGAACAGTTTCTTCAACCGCCGATCGCTGGAACTGCTTTTGCGCCGGATGATTTCTGGCGCGACAAGGTTGCCCACTTCGCGGCGATGACGACGCCCTTTCAGCCAGTCTTCGTAGCTGATTGAGCCTTCAATCGGAATACAGGGGACTTTTGATTTTAAGTTCATCAGCGACTTTTTTCACCAGCTTCTCGCACTCCGAAAGGTTACGGTATTCAGGCAGGTTCGCAAGCCTTCGGACTTCAAACAGGAACGTAGGAACGTAGCAGCTGACGTGAGGAGGCTCTAAAATTTTCCGCCTATTTGTTCAGAGCCTCCTCACGTCGGCTGCTACAACCGCACTGGAATTTTCTTCTCCGCCAAAAATTTCTTCACCTCACCCACCGTATAAGTTCCAAAATGGAAAATGCTCGCGGCTAAAACGGCGTCGGCTTTGCCCTTCAACAAAACGTCGGCCATGTGTTCGAGGTTTCCAGCGCTGCCGCTGGCGACGACGGGAACTCCGACGGATTCGCTGACGCGGCGGGTCACAACCAAATCAAAACCGGCTTTTGTGCCGTCGGCGTCGATGCCGTTCAAAACGATTCCGTTGTCCATCAATTTGGGTAAGGCCGGTTTTTTATTTCACTTGGCCGCTTTTTTCTTCGCGATGTATTTCACGCCTTCGAGTCCTTCAAAGTCGTCATCCTGTGTCCACAACGTCGCCTCGTGAGCGCGGGCGGTCGCATAGACAATTGAATCCGCCATTGGGAGTTTCGCTTGCAGGCTCAATCGCGCGGAAAAAATGGCGAGTTTGGAGTCCAGGTCGATCACTTCGCCAAGTTGCATGTGGGCAATTGCCTTTAGAGCCTGCGTTTCACCGCGCTCGCGGGAGACCCATTTGAAAACTTCGTAGATGGTTAGCGAGGGAACAACCAAATCGCCCACGCGCTCAATCGCACCTGCAAACAAGCCGGCGTTCGGGCCTTCGGTGAAATACTCGATCCACCCTGATGAATCCACGACGTTCACAGGCGGTCGGGTTCGCGTTCAAAATCGCGATTCATCCCTTTCAAAAAGCCGCGCATCTCTTTCATTGGCTTCAAGGGAACGATTTCAATCCGCCCGCCCAAAGCAAAGACTTGAAGTTTCTGGCCGGGCTTGAGTTTCAGGAAATCCCGCACTGGTTGCGGAATGACCACTTGAAATTTGGGGGATAGTGTGACGGTATTCATATCGTTGATCTTTTGGTATGACGGTGTGACGCTCGATGATCAATGTCAACAATACGGGTCACAGCCTCACCGGAATTTTTTTCTCCGCCAAAAATTTCTTCACATCGCCGACAGTATAAGTTCCAAAATGAAAAATGCTTGCGGCCAAAACGGCGTCGGCTTTGCCTTCGAGTAAAACATCAGCCATGTGTTCGAGATTTCCCGCGCCGCCACTGGCGACGACGGGAACTCCGACCGATTCGCTGACGCGCCGAGTCACGATCAAATCAAAACCGGCTTTTGTGCCGTCGGCGTCGATGCTGTTTAAAACGATTTCGCCTGCGCCAAGTGCGACGGCGCGTTTCGCCCATTCGATGGCGTCGAGACCGGTGGATTTGCGTCCGCCGTGGGAAAAGACTTCCCATTTTTCTGGCGCAACTTTTTTGGCATCAATGGAAACGACGATGCATTGGCTGCCGAATTTTTCCGCGCCTTGACGAATCAACTCCGGCGTGGCGAGCGCACTGGAATTGATGCTCACTTTGTCCGCGCCAGCTCTAAGCATCGCATGCATATCTTCGACGGTGCGAATTCCACCGCCGACCGTAAGCGGCATGAAACATTCGTCAGCAGTTCGCTCGATCACGTTGACCATCGTGGCGCGACCGTGCGCGCTGGCGGTGATGTCGAAGAAAACCATTTCGTCCGCGCCTTGTTTATTGTAGCGCATGGCGAGTTCGACGGGATCGCCGACGTTGCGGAGTTCGCCGGCTTCAGCTTTGCCGAACTGGACGCCGCGAGTGACTTTGCCGTCGTGAACGTCGAGACAGGGGATGACACGTTTTGCGAGCATTTTGAAAATACGAATGACTAAATTTTAATGACCAAAGAGTGTCGAATGGCGAAATCCGAAAGCAAGCTACAATTGGAATTTGCCATCATTGAGGGTGTGATTAAAAGTGGGTGAGAAAAAGAAAGATATTTGACGAATAAAATGTACAAATTCAGCCAACTCTATAAATACCGTTGGGATGAAAGAGAAAA
>JAYVSV010000117.1:0-3737 GCA_043775015.1 Verrucomicrobiota bacterium | reverse complement strand
TTCGACGATGAACAGCTTGCCTCGATCTTGACTTACATTCGCCGAGAATGGGAACACGGCGGCGCAGCTCTTCAACCGGAAACCGTCAAAAAAATCCGCGCCGAAACCAGCGAGCGCCAGGAAGCCTGGACGAGTGAAGAGCTGTTGAAAGTCCCGTAATCAATTTTGGAGCGACGCAAACCCGTTCCTGCCTTCTTGAGTTCCCAATTACTTTGTTGGTAAGTAGCACAGTTTGAGTTTTAGTAACTTGATGAAAATAACGGACGACGTGCGGAAATATGCGGCGGAACAGGGCATCGCGGAGGAGGAGGCATTGAAAAAGGGAAGTGAGCTTTACACGAAGGCGTAAGCCGCATAATGGTCGCCAGTAAACACGATCATGCGGGAGAGTTCGATGCATCCAATTTCCGATCCGGCTCGTTTAATAGATGACAGCGGAAATATTTGATGAATATGTATGCGATCTCTTTTGACAATCAACGTGAGCTGGTCGGGCCGTGTTGCTTGGGACGTTCCTTTGCTACACTCGTCCCAGCGGGCCGGTTATAGAATTCTATGGCACCAGAAATCCATGAAACCATTGACGCGAGGCTTATGCAACGGATTGCCCAAGGCGACCGTGAAGCCTTCGCCGCGTTGTATGATCATTACGCTAAACCACTTTATTCCCTCACCGTCCGCATCCTCAACGACCCAAAGGAAGCCGAAGACGCCTTGCAGGACGTCTTCCTCCAAATCTGGGAAAGGGCGGCGCAGTTTGACGAGCGCGTCGGAAAACCGTTTAACTGGTGCGCGACCATGACGCGCAACAAAGCCATTGACCGGTTGCGCTCGAGACAACGGCGTTATCGTCTCTTTGAAGAAGCGACTGAAAGCATCGACGCAGTCGCCGAATCCACCAGCTTGCCGACACACGCGGAGGAATTTGGAAGTGACGAAGTGGAACGGATTCGCAGCGCCGTGAAAGTTTTGCCGGGCGATCAGCGCAAGGCGATTGAACTGGCTTTCTTTGACGGGCTGACCCATTTCGAAATTGCCGAGGCATTGCACGAACCGCTCGGAACGGTGAAGGCGCGAATCCGCCGCGGCATGTTGCGATTGCGCGATTGTCTGGAGGTCCAGGTATGATCAACGAACAGCAACAAGAGTTGGCTTGCCTTTATGTCCTCGGCGCGCTGCCGCCGGAGGAAGCGAAAGCGTTGGAAAGCGCGCTGGCAAAAGATGAGGAACTGCAAAAATTCGTCCGCGAACTCGGCGATGTCACGAGTTTGCTCGCGATGTCCGCGCCGCCGATTGAACTGCCCGCAAATTTTAAAGGTAAAATTCTTGACGCGCTTCCCGCGATTGAAAAAGAAAATATCGCGCGCACGGATTTCCGCCCGGAAAATTGGCCCCGCGCGATTTCGTGGGCATGGCTTCCGTGGGCGGCAGCGGCTTGCGTTGCTTTGGCCGCGATTGCGTTCTATCAAAAAAATTCTTCGCTCAAAAAAGATTTTGCTTTGTTG
The DNA here is from genome assembly GCA_043775015.1 of Verrucomicrobiota bacterium. Taxonomy (GTDB): domain Bacteria; phylum Verrucomicrobiota; class Verrucomicrobiia; order Limisphaerales; family CANJXF01; genus CANJXF01. Next base: position 2,232 of record JAYVSV010000117.1, on the reverse strand, counting down.
TCGGATCAAAGCGCGGCGCAACGGCAGCAGCTTTCTTTGGTTCAGACCGAACTCGCGGACTTGAAAGCGAAAGATCGCCTGTCGCAAATGCGCATCGCGATGCTGAGTTCCCTGCTCGAAGGCTCGCCGAAAGCGGTCGCCGTTTCGCTCTGGGATTCGGAAAAACAGGACGGCGTCCTGGTCGTGCAAAACCTCGACCCGTTGCCGGCAGACAAGGATTACCAACTCTGGGTCATTGATCCCCAAGTCGGTGCGCCGGTGGACGCAGGAGTTTTCACCGTGGACGAAAAAGGCAATGTTCGTTTTCGTTTCAAACCAAAAATCAACGTGAAGAGCGCGGACAAATTCGCCGTGACGATGGAGAAAAAAGGCGGCGTTCCCGCGCCGCAAGGAAAGATGGTCTTGGCGGGCACTTGGCTTTAAGCCCTCGAGTGGCGGCGGCCTAATGGGTCGGGGGACAACGGATTCCTCCCGCGACTTTATGACCGCCCCACTCGGAGGTTGCAAGCCGTGCGCTTGAAGGTCGTTTTGCTTGACTGCGTCAGCCTCGGATTACTGACGGTATGAATAGGGTAAGCCACCGCCCCACAGGTAGGGTTTCACCTGATAGCAGCGAACTACGGGGATTGCCAAACTCAACGAATGTTCGGATTCGAAAATGAACTGAAAAAATCGTTTCAACGAGTGCATCCAGTTCGCATCCGCGCGCGTATCACCTTTTGGAATCCATAAACAAAAACAAAAAACAAAAACAAAAAACAAAAACAAAGAATGAAAACAAAAACATTACTCGACGAAACAATTCTCGAAGCGCCCGGCTTTCTGTCGCGACGCTCGTTTTTTAAACGAGCCTCCATCGCCGGCGCACTCACCGCGCTGCCACTCGGCGCTTTGCTCGGTAGCACAGGAACAGCGCGCGCTGCCGACACCACGGCAGGCCCGGTCACAGCCGGTGACATTGCTGTTTTGAAATTTCTCGCGGCGGCGGAATTGCTCGAATGCGATCTCTGGGAGCAATACTGCGAACTGGCGAAGGATAACTCCCGCTTCCGCCGCGCACTCGAGCGCATTGACAAATCCCTGCCGGATTATATCTGCGGCGATTTCGAGGATGAATGCAGTCACGCGAATCTTATCAATGCGTTCCTCGTTTCCATCGGCGAACAAGCCGTGAATCTCGATCCGTTCCGCACGCTGCCCAGCTCCACGGCAACGGGGGCAATCCAAAAGGGCCGCCTGACCAACCTGATGAGCCTCACCGTGGACACCAGCTACTACAATCGTTACCGTAGCGCAGGCAATCCCGATTTCGGCGACACGTTTCCGCAGGTGGTGACCATCACAAATCGCCCGACGATTCCGGCGTCCGACCAAGTAACGGCGCGCGAAATGTTTGTCATCGCCCAAACTGCGGCCTTTCATTTCGCGGCCATTGAGCAAGGCGGCAGCAGTCTTTACAATTCGCTCTCCACGAAGGTGACGAACCTCGATGTGTTGGCCATTCTCTCCTCCATCGGGCCGACGGAAGTTTATCACTTCGGCGTGTTTCAGACCGTGTTGGAAAACATTCGAGATTTTCGGTCAGGCGATCTGGAATTTCCCAACATTCGAAAAAATCCAGCGCGTGGAGCCATCATGCCCAAGCCGTGCAAATTCCTGGACGCGAGTTTTCCCGTTTGCTCGGTAATTCGCCCGCGCAGCACCGCCAACGCGGGAGCCGTCGCCGCCGCGACCGGACTCGCCGGTTCGGGATTGTTCGCCGGTCAAAGCCAGGGCTTCGTCGATGCCGCCATCGGCCTTGCAACAGCCGCAGACGCCGCCGTGCGCAGTTAATTGCACACGACTTTGAATTGCGCCTCGACCCATCCGCTGGTTGCGAAAGCCGCCAGCGGATTTTCTTTTTAGCCAACACTCATCGCTCCCTAGCGGCTCGCGAAAAAATTATTTTAGGATTCGTGCTTCCGCCTCTTCAGTCCGTGCGTTGTTCTTTTGTAATGACATGAAGTCTCCGGGGTAAAAATAATTTTCGCGAGGCGTGTCAGCCATGAACAAAGACAAAATTGGAAAATGAAAATTATGAAACACACGATCAAACTAGCGACCTACAACCTTGGTCTGCCGGGCATGGAAATTTTCGACGATGAACAGCTTGCCTCGATCTTGACTTACATTCGCCGAGAATGGGAACACGGCGGCGCAGCTCTTCAACCGGAAACCGTCAAAAAAATCCGC
>JAYVSV010000116.1:0-28878 GCA_043775015.1 Verrucomicrobiota bacterium | reverse complement strand
AGCGGTTTCGTAAGGTGGGGCGAGCGTAAATGACGGCTCGCGAGGACGCTCGCTCCACCAAACCGACTTATGAAACCGCTTCTAAACAAAAGCTCATTTCTTTGCATCTGGCGACGGCCAAATTGAAGTTCAAAAAGCGATTTCGTTTCCCGTCAACTTCCCCGCAAATGCCATGCCTTCGGCTGAACAAACGCTTGGATACCATACGTGGAAAGGGTTGTTCCTACACCGGAATGGCCGCGACCAGACCAAGGCAGACGCGGGCTGACACGATCGCAACAGTTCCAATAGACCGAACCGGAATTGATTTCGGCGAGAATGGCCGTCGCACGCTCGCGGGATTTTGAATACACGCCCGCCGTCAAGCCGTAGGACGTGTCGTTCATCAGGCGAATCGCTTCCGCATCGCCGCTGACTTTTTGAAGGCCGATCATCGGGCCAAACGTTTCTTCGCGCATTAATTCCATGGAATGATTTACGTTCACGAAAACTGTCGATTCGAAATAATAGCCGGGACCGGTCATGCGTTTTCCACCGCAGAGCAACCTGGCTCCTCGCTTCAATGCGTCACAGGCTTGACCATCCAAAACTTCCAGGTGTTCGCGGCGGGTCACGGGGCCGATGTAGGTTTTATCGTCGAGCGGATCGCCTGCCACAAATGTTTTCACCGTCTTGAAAAAGGTTTCCACAAACGTATCGTAAACTTTTTCGTGGACATAAATTCGTTCAACGGAACAGCAACTCTGCCCGCAGTTGTAAAAAGCACCGTCGGCCAGGCTTTCGGCGGCGGCATTTACGTCGGCGTCCTCGCGAACATAGGTCGGATCCTTGCCGCCGAGTTCCAGTTGCACTTTCATCAAACGCTTCGCGGCAGCTTCCGCAATTTTTTGCCCGGTGGCGTAGGAGCCGGTGAAAAATATTCCGGCGAGCGGTTGGCGACAAAGTTCAGCGCCGACCTCGCCTCCGCCCATCAACGGAATGAAAACGTCATCGGGAATTCCCGCTTCGTGCAGCAATCCGGCAATGGCTAATCCGGTGAGCGCGGCGAATTCAGACGGTTTGTAGAGCACGGCATTTCCGGCGAGGAGGGCCGGAACGAAAACATTTGAGCCGACGTAATACGGATAGTTCCACGCCGAGATGTTGCCAATCACACCGAGCGGTTCGTGGGCTATTTTTTCTTCAAGTTTCTGAGCGGGATCAGAGAGAACCGTTTCGTCGTGGAGCACGCGGGCAGTGTTTTCCAAAAAGAAATCAATTCGGCCTGACAAGCCTTTCAGTTCACTTCTCGACTGTGAAATTGGCTTGCCGACTTCGCTCGTCAAAATCTGCGCGAGTTCTTCGGTGCGTTGGACAATCAGTTCGCGAAATTTGCGAATCGCCTTCAGCCGGTCTTCCAGCGGAACACACGCCCAAATCTCTTGCGCCAGATGCGCTCGTTGAAATTTCTCTACGACGGTTTCCGGGTTGTCGGTTTCGAGTTCGCGAATGACCTGCCCGGTGGCGGGATTGATGACTTTCAGCATAGATCAAAGTGCTTCGGAGAAGATGCGCTGAAAATCTGCCACCGTCACAGGACGTGGATTGTTCTGATGGCAAACATCGTCCACGGCAATTTCCACGAGACGATCGAACTGTTCCTTTTTCACACCGGCATCGGAGAGCTTTGCGGGAATTCCGACGGCCGCATTCAAATCGCGCAGCCATTTTATGAAACCTGCGCTGGACGCATCTTTCAGCCCGATGGTCATGGCCATTCGCTCGAAACGCTCGGGAACCGCCTGGATATTAAATGGCAAGGCGTAAGGCATCATCACGGCGTTGGCGAGGCCGTGATGCATGTCAGCCACGGCGCTCAACGCGTGCGCGCACGAATGGGTGAGGCCCAAACCTTTTTGAAAGGCGATCGCGCCCATCATCGACGACATCATCATCGCGCTGCGCGCTTCGATGTCGCGTGGACTCTTCACGCATTTCTCCAGACTCGCTGCGCCCACTCGAAGACCTTCGAGCGCGATGCCATCGCAGATCGGGTGATAACTCCTGGCGAGAAATGCTTCGATGCAATGGGTCAGTGCATCCATGCCGGTGGCGGCGGTGATTTTCGCGGGCAAATCGAGCGTGAGTTCCGGGTCGGCAAACACCGCTTTGGCGAGCAACCGCGGTGAGAAAACAATTTTCTTCACGTGCGTGGCATCGTCGGAAATAACCGCGCTGCGTCCGACTTCGCTGCCCGTTCCCGAGGTGGTCGGCAACGCGACGAGAAATGGAATTGCTTGATCAATCGGCAGCGCGTCGGGTTTCCCGTCCTCGTAATCAAACAGGTCACCGGGATGATTCACCATGAGCGCAATGGCCTTCGCGACATCCAGCGCCGCGCCGCCACCGATGCCGACGATCGAATCGGCTCTGTGCGCCGCAAACGCTTTCACCCCCGCGATGACCTGCAACTTGGTTGGGTTGCCCCAGATTTCAGAAAAAGTGGCGGCCTGCAATTTGCCCCCCGCGAGACCTTTCAAAAAATCCTGGAACATGGGAAGCGGCGCAATGCCACGATCCGTGACGACCAACGGGCGCGCCACTTTATTTTGCGCGAGAAAATCCGGCAGTTGCGAGCGAACCCCTGCGCCGAAGTGGATTAACGCTGGAAAGCTGAATGTTGAATTGGCCATAATTTAAATAATTTCGAAATATCGCTGTAGTTCCCAGTTTGTAACGGAGTCCTGAAATTGCCGCCACTCCCAAAGGCGGGTTTGCACAAAATGTTCCACGAAGGCATCGCCAAAAATTTCGCGCGCCACTTTGGAATCGGAGAGACGCATGGTCGCCTCGTAAAGATTACGCGGCAACCGTTCGGCATCTTTCTCCAGGTAGGCGCTGCCTTGCACCGGCGCGCTCTTGAGTGGGAGATTTTTTTCGATGCCGTAAAGTCCGCACGCAATCGCCGCAGCCATGGCGAGATATGGATTCGCATCCGAGCCGGGCACGCGTGTTTCGAGGCGCGTTGATTTCGAGCTGCCGGGAATCGCGCGCAGCGCTGTGGTTCGATTATCCACGCCCCACGTGACTTTCGTCGGAGCCCAAAAACCATCGACGAGACGTTTGTAACTGTTCACGGTTGGCGCGAAGAACGGCAGGATTTCCGGCAGACAATGGAGTTGTCCGGCGGCGTAGCTTTGAAATGTTTTGCTGAGTTTGTGCGCCCCTTTGTCGTCGTAAAACGTGTTTTTGTCGCCGCGCCAAAGACTTTGATGGACGTGTCCGCTGCATCCGGGCAACTGAGAATTCCACTTGGCCATGAAGCTCGGCAGGATGCCAAAGCGATGGGCAATTTCCTTCGTGCCGCTTTTGAAAAGCACCGCGCGATCGGCCGCTTCGAGCGCATCAGAGTAAACGATCGCCGCCTCGAAAACTCCCGGACCGGTTTCGGTGTGCAACCCTTCAATCGGCACGCCAAAGCCGCGGAGGTCATCCATGAGCGCGGTGAAAAACGGCTGGTTCTGGCTCGTGCGCAAAACGGAGTAGCCGAACATTCCCGGCGTAAGCGGATCGAGCGAGGCGAATTTTTTATCCGCGATGGTTTGCGAAGTTTCGCGAAAGTTGAACCATTCAAATTCCATCGAACATTTGGCGGTGAACCCGGCTTTGGCAGCGCGGGCGATGACTTTCTTCAAAAGCTGACGCGGACAAACTTCGAGTGGTTTGCCGTCGCTGTTTTCGAAGTCGCCGAGGAAAAAAGGAAGATTGTTCTCCCACGGAATCGTCCGAGCGGTGGACAAATCGAGTTTTGCCATCGCATCGGGGTAGCCAGTGTGCCAGCCGGTGTAAGGCGTGTTGTCGTAGCAGACATCGCCCGAATCCCAGCCGAAGACCACGTTGCAAAATCCAAGACCGTTCTCGGCGGCGGAAAGGAATTTTTCCTTGTTGATATATTTGCCACGCAGAACGCCGTCGAGGTCGGTGATGGCAACTTTGATCTTCTCGTGTTTGGAGCGACGAATTTCGTCGAGGATTTTTTTCATGGAGTTCAACGCGTCTTGTTATCAGCCGGTAAAATTCGTTCCGGCTGTTTTGAGTAGCCAAAAGGACTTAACGACGCGAGAAAAATATAAAGATCGGTGTTTTTGATGCGGAATTTCTCAGAGAGATGGAGCGGTTGGTCTTCGACACAACCGCGCCCTGCTTCCATTCCGGTGGTGAGGCAGTTTGGCGGGGCGAGGCTACAGACTGGTGGGGCGAGGCTACAGACGAGCCGTAGCCATTGCTTTTAGAAAGAGTTGGCTCGCGAGAACGCTCGCCCCACCGCTTGACCCAATCTGACCCACTGCCCAAATCAAAATACGGCCCCAATCACGCGGGATTGCCGTGGAAGCTTTTCAGCAATACAGTCCTGCAACGCTATGACTCGTTTCGCTGCGGCAAAACTTATTACTTCGAATCTCGCGCCCATGTTGGGTGTGTTATTTCTGGTCTCGACTCTTTCTGCCGCACCCGTTCCCTCTGCGGATACCGTCGATTTTGGCACACAAATCCGGCCGATTATTTCTTCAAAATGTTTTCAATGTCACGGGCCGGACGAAGCGGCGCGCAAAGCAAAACTTCGATTGGATGCTCGGGATAACGCCACCAAAGTGCGCAGCGATGGAACTTTTCCCATCGCACCGGGTGACCTGCAACACAGCGAGTTGGTGAAGCGCATCAGCAGCAACGATCCCGAGGAAATCATGCCGCCGCCTAAAGACGGGCATCCGTTGACCGCCAAAGAAATTTCGTTGCTCAAGAAATGGATTCAGCAGGGCGCTCCCTACGAAAAGCATTGGGCTTTCGTCAAACCGACCCGACCTTCCCTTCCGGCTGTAAAAAATAAACGCTGGCCGAAGAACAGCATCGATCAATTTATTCTGGCCAAAATGGAAGCGGCGAAATTAAAACCGTCACCGCCCGCTGAACGTTCCGCCTTGATTCGCCGGTTGTCGCTTGACCTGACTGGTTTGCCTCCCACGCCGGTCGAGGTTGAACATTTTCTAAATGACAAATCGCCGAACGCATACGAAAAAGAAGTCGATCGGCTGCTGGCTTCACCCGCCTTCGGAGAACGCTGGGCGCGCATGTGGATGGACCTCGCGCGCTACGCCGATTCTGCGGGTTACGGCTCGGATCCGTTGCGCCTGAACATCTGGCCGTATCGTGATTGGGTGATCAAAGCGCTGAATCACAACCTGCCGTTTGATCAATTCACGACCGAACAACTCGCCGGCGATTTGCTGGAGAATTCCACGGAAGACCAGCGCACCGCCACGGCGTTTCATCGCAACACCATGACCAATACCGAGGGTGGAACCGACGACGAAGAATGGCGCGTCGCCGCAGTGAAGGATCGAGCCAATGTCACGGCGCAAGTCTGGATGGGGCTGACGATGGGTTGCGCGCAATGTCACACGCACAAGTTCGATCCCATCACGCAGACTGAGTATTACAAATTCTACGCGTTCTTTAATCAAACCGAGGACAACGATCAACCGGATGAACGGCCCACCCTGCCGCTGCCCACAGCGGATGAAGCTGCAAAAATTAAAGGTTTGAACAATCAAATCGCGGCGCTCGAAAAGCAATTGGACTCCTCTTCACCAGAACTGCTCGATGAATTTTCTGCATGGCAAAAAACCCACAGCGACGCGAATGCCTGGAGGACACTTGAGCCGACTGATTTCAAAGGAAAGAACGGAGCGTCCTTCAAAAAGCTGGAAGATTATTCGTTGCTCGCGACCAACAACGCGCCCGGCACCGATACTTACACCGTCACCGTTCATTCGGCGGTGAGCAATTTGTCGGCATTGCGGCTCGAAGCTTTTTCAGACGAGAGTTTTCCCAAGAATGGGCCGGGGCGTTCGCAGTCGGGCAATTTTTTGCTCAATCACTTTGAAGCCACTTTCAAGACGGATTCCAATAAGGAAGCCAAGGCGAGATTTGTCCGCATCGAGTTGCCGGGTGAGGGACGGATGCTTTCGCTGGCGGAGGTGCAGATTTTCCTGGGTGAAACGAACCTTGCCCTTCACGGAAAAGCCAGCCAGTCGAGCGTTGGTTTTGACGGCCCGCCAGAATTGGCCATTGATGGAAATACGAACGGAAAATATGCGGAAGCGAAATCGACGACTCACACTCAAGCTGAAAATAATCCATGGTGGGAAGTCGATCTCGGCCAGGAACAATTGGTCGATTCCATCGTCATTTGGAATCGTACCGACCCCGACGTTGGGGTGCGGCTCGCGAATTATCGCGTCGTTGCCCTTAACTCAAAACGTGAACCGGTCTGGGAAAACAAATCCGCCGACGCACCCAACCCGAGCACGCGCTTTGCGCTCAATGGCGAACAGCCGGTCAAATTTTCCCGGGCGACGGCCAGCTTCATCGGAACCAATTACGACATCGGCAAAACGATCGAAGGAAAGTCCGAGTCGAAGACCGGCTGGTCCACTGCGGGAAGCGAAGGCAAATCTCACTCGGCGGTGTTCGAGACGACGACCCAATTGCCGCCCGGAAATTTGACGATCAAGCTGGTGCAAAATTCCGGCGGAAAACAAACGATTGGGCGTTTTAAAATTTCTGCCGCCGCACTCCCCTCGCCTGTGCTGGCCGTACCGGAAGAGATTGCTCCAGCTCTGGCGATTGTTTCCGAAAAGCGTTCACCCAGGGAGCAGGAACAAATTGACAAATGGTTTCGCCGATTCGCGGCCTCGACCGCCCGCCGTGTTGCTGAAATCGAAACTTTGAAAAAGCAAATGGCAGCGATCAAGCCGGTCATGGTTCCCGTGATGAAGGAGCTAGCCGCAGCCGAACGGCGCACCAGCCATCTTCTGAACAAAGGAAGTTATCTTTCTCCGGGCGACGAAGTGACTCCAGGAATTCCCGCCGCATTCAATCCATGGCCAGCCAATGCGCCGACGAATCGTCTCGGCGTGGCGCGATGGTTGATGAGTCCTGAAAATCCATTGACTGCGCGAGTCACGGCCAATCGTTTTTGGGCGCAATTTTTCGGAACGGGTATTGTGGAAACCGAGGAAGATTTTGGCACCCAAGGAACGTTGCCGAGCCATCCTGAATTGCTCGACTGGCTTGCAGTGGAACTGCGCGACAACGGCTGGAACGTAAAACAATTTCTCAAGACGATCGTGATGAGCGCGACTTACCAGCAAAGTTCGCGGCTGACCCCGGAATTGTTGCAAAAAGATCCGCGCAATCGTTTGCTGGCCCGCTCGCCGCGCCAACGTTTGGATGCCGAAACGGTTCGCGACCAGGCGCTCGCCCTGAGCGGTTTGTTGAGTCGCAAAATCGGCGGGCCGAGTGTTTACCCGCCGCAACCGGATGGCTTGTGGCGCGCCGCCTTCAATGGCGAACGCACCTACGCAACGAGCAACGGTGAGGATCGTTATCGTCGCGGGCTTTACACCATCTGGCGTCGCACCGTTCCATATCCCAGCATGGCAACCTTTGACGCGCCGAGCCGCGAGAGTTGCGCGTTTCGCCGTTTGCCGACGAACACGCCGTTGCAAGCCTATGTCACGCTCAACGATCCGGTTTACGTGGAAGCCGCGCAATCATTGGGCCGTCGTCTCCAAAAGGAAGGTGGCGCGACACTCGAAGAAAAAATTCGCTTTGGCCTGCAACTCGCGCTGGCCAGACAGCCGACGCAAACTGAAATCGCCACCTTGAAGGAATTGTACGACTCAGAGCTGGCGCGCTATCGTGCGCAGGAAAAACAGGCCGTCGATCTCGCGACGAAACCGCTCGGCCCGCTGCCGGCCGGAGTTGATTCCGCCGAGGCCGCCGCGTGGACGGTGGTTGCGAATGTCTTGCTGAACCTCGATGGTGTTCTCACGAAAGGTTGATTATGGACTCACTAAATTTTCGTCTCGCCCATGCCCGCGCTTTGACGCGCAGACAATTTCTGCATCGCGCCGGTTTGAGCGTGGGCAGCGTCGCTTTGGGTGGACTGCTCGCCCGCAATGGAATTGGAGCCTCGGCCAAACCATCTCCGATGGCGGTGCATCCTCCCCTGCTTCCAGCGCGCGCGAAGTCGATCATTTACCTCCACATGTCCGGCGCGCCGCCATCGCTGGATTTGTTCGATTGGAAACCGAAGCTCGTCGAGTTGAACATGCAGCCTTGCCCGGATGAATTAATCAAGGGACAAAAGTTCGCGTTCATCAAAGGGGTTCCGAAAATGTTGGGAACGCCGCACAAGTTCCGGCAGCACGGGAAAAGCGGCGCGTGGATCAGCGACGTGCTTCCGCACATGGCCGAGATCGTGGATGACGCTTGCATCATCAAATCGATGTGGACCGATCAGTTTAATCATTCCCCGGCGGAACTGTTTCTCTTCACCGGCACGCAGCGGGCGGGCGCGGCTTCGATGGGTTCCTGGGTCACGTATGGACTGGGCAGTGAGAATCAGGATTTGCCCGGATTTGTCGTGCTGCTGAGCGGCGGGACCGATCCCACCGGTGGAAAAAGTCTTTGGGGCAGCGGATTTTTGCCGAGCGTTTATCAAGGCGTGCAATGTCGCACTTCGGGCGCGCCCATCTTGTATTCAGAAAATCCCGCCGGGATGGATCGCGCCAGCCGCCGAAGCAGTCTGGATGCGTTGCACAAATTGAATGAGGCGGAGGCAAAATTGTTTGGCGATCCCGAAACACTGACGCGCATCGAACAATACGAACTCGCGTATCGCATGCAGATCACCGTCCCGGAAGTTTTTGACATCGCAAAAGAGCCGGAATACATCCGCGAAATGTACGGCGCAAAACCGGGAGAAGGTTCGTTCGCGAACAACTGTTTGCAGGCGCGGCGTCTGGTGGAGAAAGGGGTTCGCTTCGTGCAACTCTTCGACTGGGGTTGGGACATGCACGGCACCGCCGCCGACAACGATCTCGTCACCGGGCTTCCCAGGAAATGCAGAGATGTTGACCAGGCCAGCGCGGCGCTCGTCAAAGATCTCAAACAACGCGGCATGCTGGAAGATACCCTCGTGATTTGGGGCGGCGAATTCGGACGCACCCCGATGAATGAAGCGCGGAACGGCTCAACCTTTCTGGGACGCGATCATCATCCAAACTGTTTTTCCATCTGGATGGCGGGCGGCGGCGTGAAACCGGGAATCGTCCACGGCGAGACGGATGATTTCGGTTATTACGTGGTTCGCGACAAAGTGACCGTGCGCGATCTTCAGGCAACGCTGCTCAACCAGATGGGCTTTGATCCTTACAAACTTGGTTTTTCCTATCTCGGTTTGAAGCAGCGCTTAATTGGACCGACCGACGAAGCGCGCGTGGTTCGAGAAATTTTGAGTTGAACCGAAAGTGTTGTAATCGGCTTTATTCCTTGCCCGCCAACTTCACATCGCCGCAGAAATGCACCTTCAAACCTAATTCTGCCATCGCCGCCGCCTTGATGCGCGCCGCTCGATTCGCCTGCGCTTCATTCGGAGCGTAAACCACCTGGATATGGTTTGCCTTGTGCCGGGCCATCATCTGGTCGCGGGAAACTCCGCTCAATACTGCATGCATGATCGGCCATTGCGGCGTGGTCTCCTGCCAGCGGCGCTCGGTCTCGCGTTCCGGCAATTTCACCACTCGCGCCACGCCGATGTCGCAGTGCAGTTTTCCATCCATCACAAAGACGCGACTCCAAACGATGTGACCCGGTTTGCTGATGCCTTTAACCGTGCCGCCACCTAGTCGAAAATACATCGACGGCTGCCGTTCGCTGCTTGTCCCGCTGTAGCCGCCGATGAAATGCGCGGGCGGGGCGGCACCGGAAATCAGGAAAACCCAGACGTAATCATTCACGCCATCGCCTTTGAAATGTTGTCCCCAACGCAGGTCGTGCAACGTATTTTCCGGCGCAAACCCAAGCTGCCGCCACAAGCGGTAGGTCATCAAACCGTCCAACCCGGCGCACTCGTCCACTTCATTGAAATGCGGCAACGCTTCGCCTTCGAAAAGGATGCGACCGGTTTTCGCGCAGGTGACCGGAGGGCGGTCCATGTTGTTCAACAACCCTTCCGCCAGATCGCTCGCGGGCGTCAGGTCTTTCAATCCCTGCTGATATTGAATGCCAATGGCGGCGCAACCAAATTCATCCGCCAGACGGGTCGCGGCGATATACATTTTGCACTGCTGCAGGATTTGATTTTCGGTGAGGCTCGTCGCTTCATCCTGGCCAATGGCGAACTTCATGCGGCGACTTTTCAACCAGTCGTAAACCGCGCGCGCGTCCACATCACTCACCTGCGACATCGCCGCGTAGAGTGTCGATTGACTGAGCCGTTCCTTGAATATGCCGGTGGGATGCAGCAACTCGTCCGGGACAATCGCATTGAACATGCCCATGCAACCTTCATCAAACACGCCGATGATGGCTTTCTGCCTCTTGAAATTGCGCCCGAACTCGCGTCCGATCTGCTCATCGGCGGCCGGTAATTTCAACAACTCTAAATCGCGCACATGACTTTGGTCGTGGGTGACGATTCCTTCCTGGAGCCATTGGCACAGCGCATTTTTAAAAAAATCGTCCTTGAACGTTTCGCTCCAAAGCGTGCTGTAGCGCACACCCGCCTTGGTCAACGAACCGTTGAGATTGAGCATGCCAACCAACCCCGGCCAGCGACCACTCCAGTTCGCGACGGTCAGAATTGGCCCCTGATGGGTGGTCAACCCGGCGAGAACGTGGTGCGAATATTGCCAGACACTTTCAGCCACGATGATCGGTGCTTGCGGATCAAGCTGGCGGAAAACTTCGATCCCCATTTTTTGCGAATCAATAAAACCGTGCCGCTTTGTTTTGTCGAACGGATGCGCGCGAACCACCTTCCAGCCTTCCGCCTTCAGAGCCGCGCCGAGGGTGTCCTCCATCTTGGACTGCTCGGCCCAGCAATTCTGATTCGCTCCGAGCCGCAAATCGCCACTGGCGATCAGATAAACGTGTTTTGGTTTTAATTTTTTCATGGACGCCAGTTTTGGATTTTCAATTGAACTTTTAACGAGGCGCGGCGCCGGCAATGCTCAAGGTGAGTTCAATGTCGTCTGAAACTTTTTCCTCCATCTGGCCAGGTATGATGCCATAGTCGCTGCGTTTGATGGTGAAATTGGAACGAATCACCAGGAGATCACCCTTCATATTCGGGATGCGCTTTTCCAACTTATCTTTCAGGTAAGTCAGTTTCACCGGCACCGTAATGTTTTTCGTCACTCCATGTAATGTGAAACTGCCGACGGCATCGGCAGTGGTCGCGTCTCCGCTGATCTTCACATTTTTCAACTCTTTTGCGTCGAAAACAACTTCTGGAAACCTGGCCACGTCCAGCCACTTGGCACTGTGCAAATGTTCTTTCATCATCGGATTGCTCACATTTAAGGACGCGCTGGCGACCACAATTTTTCCTTTGGCCGCAGCCGGATTCGCCGGGTCGAATTGCACCTTGCCCGTGATGCCACTCGCACTGCCATTGATGGCTTCCAGCGGTGCATCCAGTTTGAAGACGGCGTTATTGACTCCCTTTGGATCTTTAAAATCAAAGCTGATCGGTGCGGCCAGCGCAGCGGTTGTCAACGAAGTGAGGGCGAGGAATAATGTCAGTTTCATTTTTATCGTTTTCAATTTGAGTTTATGGTTTACGGAACGCGAAGGACAAACCTAGCAGAATTCCTGAACCGAACAACGCCAGCGCGAGGAAATCAACCCCGGGACTGAAACGTTTTTCATATTCGATTCCTACAATGCCAGTAACTTCATCCAACTTCTTGATCGGTGCGCTCGTCTTGGTCCATCCGCGATTCGCTCCAGTAATCGCCCATATTCCACAGGCTAAAATCAATATTGCAAAGGCCAAAATGCGCAGCGTTCGTTTCATGTTTTAGCAACCGGCAATTCTTTAAAAATGTCCAGGACGTTTACTCAATACGCCCGCCTGACGGCAGCAAAACTGAAATGGATCGCTGATTTTTCAAGTTTAAAGTTCACATCTGACAGCGTGATCTGTCTTCAAAAAGATTCCCATTCGCATTTAAAACGGAGTAACCATTCAACCATGTTATTGCTCATGAGATTTTTTTTGAACTTTTCACGCACCGCTCGCATCGCCACCGTTCTTGGCTGTTTGCTGGGCAGCTTCGCCACCACAAATCTACCGGCTAAATCTTTACCGAACATTGTCATCATTTATACCGATGACCAGGGTTATGCGGACGTGGGCGTTTTTGGCGCGAAAGGTTTTACGACGCCAAATCTGGATCGACTCGCCGCGCAAGGCCGGATTTTTCGAAATTTTCATGTCGCACAACCGGTCTGTTCCGCCTCACGCACCGCGTTGCTGACCGGCTGTTATCCAAATCGTGTGGGCATTCATGGTGCGCTGGGGCCGGGATCAAAGGTTGGCATCAGCAGCAACGAGATGACGCTGGCGGAATTGGTGAAGCAAAAAAATTATGCGACCGCGATTTTTGGCAAATGGCATTTGGGCGATGCGCAACAATTTCTTCCGACCCATCACGGCTTCGATGACTATTTTGGGCTGCCGTATTCGAACGACATGTGGCCGCTGCATCCAGAGATGGCGCAATCCGCTGCGGCGGCAAAACGGAAAAAGGGTTATCCAGATTTGCCATTGTACGAAGGTGACAAAATAAAAATCTCCGAAGTCACTCACAAAGAACAAAGCCAGCTCACCACCTGGTACACGGAACATGCGGTGGCCTTCATCGAGAAAAACCAGAAGCGCCCGTTCCTGCTCTATCTGGCCCACAACATGCCGCACGTTCCGTTGCATGTGAGCGATAAATTTCGCGGCAAAAGCGCGCGCGGACTTTATGGCGACGTGATCGAAGAAATCGACTGGTCGGTCGGCGAGGTGATGAAGGCGCTGAAGCAAAACGGCCTTGAAGAAAATACGCTGGTGATTTTTGCCTCGGACAATGGGCCGTGGCTGAGTTACGGCGACCATGCCGGTTCGGCCCATCCGTTGCGCGAAGGAAAAGGCACTTCGTGGGAGGGAGGAACGCGCGTGCCGTGCATCATGCGCTGGCCGGGAAAAATTCCGGCGGGCACAGAATCAAAAACGATGCTGATGAACATCGATATCTTTCCAACCATCGCAAAACTCATCGATGCAAAACTGCCGACGCACCCGATTGATGGCGTCGATGTGTGGCCCATTCTTTCCGCAAAAAGATCCGCGCAAAATCCTCATGCTGCCTACTGGTTTTATTACGAAAACAATCAGCTCCAATCGGTGGTCACCGGCGATGGCCGATGGAAATTGCAGTTGCCGCATTCGTATCGGTCATTGAGCGGACGCGCCGGGGGTCGCGAGGGCATCCCTGCCAGCTATGAGCAGATCGAAGTGAAACAAAGCGAGCTTTACGATTTGGTGAGCGACATCGGCGAATCAAAAAATGTCGCGGAAAGCCATCCTGAAATTGTGAAGACGCTCGAAACGGAAGCAGAGAAAGCGCGGGCAGAACTGGGCGATAGCTTGACTCAACGCACGGGCAAAGGTGTTCGGGAACCGGGACGATTGCCTGCTGAGAAGAATTAATCCGTTGTTTTAGGGCGAGCTGCCAACGACACGGTAGAAACTCTGTGTATTGGTTGGGCTGACATCGGTGAGCGTGACGACCGTTGCGCCGTTCGTCACGACCACGGCGTTGGTCAATGGAGCCCACGCGAGATCGTCAAGAATGGATGCCCGCCACAATGTGTAGCTCATGTTCGAGGTGCGTTGAACGGTCAAAGCGAACTGTAAGTTCGAAAAAATTGAGCTGGTGATCATCGGTGCCGCGAGAGTGTTTTGATAACCTCCCATTTTCAAAGTAAGACTATAATAATGCGCCTGCTGTGTCGCATTGAGTGCGCCGCTGAGAAGATTGGTTCCTTCGTACGGATCATTTAATAAATCATAAAGTGCCTGTTGCCCATTGGTGAACTGAATCAGTTTGAATTGTCCGTTGCGCAAGGCACGCCCCGCAGAATTCACCGCGACACTGCTTCCAAAAAGTTCAGCGTAAGCGTAACGGGATAACGTCGCATCGTTCGTCAACAGCGGGAACAAACTTTGTGAATCGATCGTCACATTCGCTGTCGTGGCGACGACGTTGATGCCCGCCATTTCCAAAATTGTGCTGAACACATCCACCGCGCCGACCGGCGTGTCGTTGGTGCGACCGGGATTGACCACCGCAGGTCCGGCGATGATAAACGGCACATGCGTGCCACCTTCGTAGAGCGTGTCTTTGCCGCGATTGGCCGGAAATGGCGGCTGCACGACACTTTGCGTTCCGTTGTCGCCCAGAAAAATAATGTGTGTTTTTGTGCGATCCACCGATGCAAGCAACCGTCCGATTTCCGTGTCCAACGCTTCCACCATCGCTTCGAAATAGTTTCGTGGATTGGCCGAGATGTCCTGGGCCGTGCCGGAAAGTGTCGCGTAATGCGGACAAAGATTTGTCGGCGGCAAATGCAGCGGAGTATGCGGCGCATTGAACGCGATCCAGGCAAACCAGTTGTTCGTGCCGCGCGCTTGAATCCAGGCGGACGCGTCATTCACCAAATCAGTCGTCGCATAATTCGTGTAGCCCGCCGTCGAAACGCCGTTCACTGTCTTCGTCCAGTTGGTGTAGCTGGTGATGGCTCCTTGCAACGAACCAGCGAAATGCGGCCATCCACCAATCGTGCCCGGAGTGTTGGTCCCATTTGCCAAATGCCATTTTCCAAAACTGGCGAGTTGATAACCGAGCGATGCGTTGGCTGCGAAAGCATCGGGCAAAGTTAATTCTGACGCACTCAAGGTCGGGCTGCTGGCACCCGCAATCACATCACCAATGCCCGTGCGAAAACCGTAGCGGCCGGTGATCAGGCAGGCGCGGGTCGGCGAGCAAACCGGGTTGGCGTAAGCGTTGCGGAAGAGCACGCCGCTTTGCGCCAGCGCGTTGATGTTCGGAGTGGGCGGTTGCGATGCCGCCGCGTTCGTGTTGTAAAGTGAACTGCTGTCAATCCCGTAGTCGTCCGCGATGATGAGTAAAATATTTTGCGGCGCGGCATTTGCAGAAATGGCAAACGCCGTCGCCAGCAAAACCAAGGAGTGACTCAAACTAATCTGCCCCGCAATGAGAAGACTTCCACCCACGAACGCACGAACATTTCGCAGAGCAGTAAAACATCGTGCGATCGTGGAGTGAAAAGTAATCATGCAATTTTGGCGCAAAATTATTCGCCGGGCGGATGGTTGCGCGGACCTTTGTTTTGGCCGCCGCTACCGCCACCTTGACCGGGACCACGTTGACCATCGGGACCGCCCTGACCACCCGGGGGACGTGCTGGACGAATTTCATCCAGCGTTAGTTTTCCGTCACCGTTTTTGTCGAGCTTGCGCAATGAAGCCGACGCCTGGTTGATCTCCACTTCGTCGATCACGCCGTCGCCATTTGCATCAAGTGCGGCGATGATCGGTGGAACGGGCGGACGCTGACCGTCGCCGCCGGGACCGCCACCTTGCTGACCACCGTGTTGTTCGGGACGACCTTGTCCCTGACCGCGTGGAGGACCGTCCTGTTTATCTTGAGCTGTAGCGAACCCAACCGACATGGCCAGGGCAAGTGCGCCGACGAGTATTTTCGATTTGTTTTTCATGTTACCTTTCGTTTGTTTTTTTCATTCGCCTCAGCCGCCCGCATCGGCATCGATGCAGTAAAGAAAACGGTTGGAGCGAAGAAAAATCTGGTTGCCCACGATCGCCGGGGCGGCGTTGAAATCGCTGGTGTCACCAGCGAATTTATTTTGCGACACAACGGAGAATTCGTTCTTAGAAGCGATGATGAAAGTTCCGTTGCGACGGCTCACTGCGTAAAAATTGCCGCCCGCTGAAACCGGCGAAGCGTAAAAGGGTTTGCCGCCCGGTCCAGATGCGCCCGCGCTCGACACACGCTCTTTGTAAACTAGTTTGCCCGTTTTCGCTTCGAGACAAGTCGCGAATCCCTGGTCGCTAATCAGGTAAAAATTTCCGCCCTGCACCATCGGCGACGGCACGTAAGACGCATTTTGACTCGACCAAAGCAGATTCGTTTTCGTGACGTCACCTTTGCCACCCGCGCGAACCGCAACGCTGCCCTGTCGGGGAAATCCGCCGGTGAGGTAAACCACTCCGTCCACCGCGACGGCGCTTGGCGAAACGTTTCCACCAATACCCGTCTCCGCAAACCAACGTAGTTTCCCGGTGTCGGGATTGAGTCCCCACAATTCTCCGGGCACCCCGATCACCACATCCGTGCGACCGCCGCCGCAATCCACCAGCACCGGCGTGCCAAAGCAAAGTTCCAGGCTGTCCGCTTCGGCCTTCCACACTTCTTTGCCGGTCGATTTATCCAGCGCACGAATGGAACGGCTCTCCTCGGACGCGTTGACGATCACCACATTTTTGTAGAGCACCAGACTCGCGCCAGAACCCCAGCGACGGTTGCTCGACATTTTTCCCACATTCACTTTCCAGAGTTGTTTTCCGTCGAGATCGAAGGCGAGCACGCCGGTCTTTCCAAAGAAAACATAAACGCGCTCGCCGTCTGTCACTGGCGTGCTGCTGGCATATCCGTGCTCGGTCAGAAATCCGGTGAATGCGTCTTCCGGCAATTCCGCCGCCACTGATTTATCCCAAAGAATTTTTCCGCTCTTCTGGTCGATGCAAATCAAGTGGCGCTGCAATTTATCCGGGCTTCCACCCGTGCTGCCATCGCCGTAACCGGAATAGCATGTCACGAAAATTTTCCCGCCGCTCACGATCGGACTCGACGATCCCGGCCCGGGCAAAACGCTTTTCCATTTCAAATTTTTTGTATCGCTCCAGGTCGTCGGTGGCTTTGCATCGGTCGCAACACCATCGCCGTTTGGCCCGCGAAACCGAGGCCAATCCGCAGCGGCTCCACTGGATGCGGCCAGCGAAAATAAAACGAGGCTCGCGAGGAAATAGCCAAGCCGGGAAAAATTCAACAGCGGAACTCGAATCCGTTTCTCACCAATCAGAATTGTATTTTTTAAGTTCATTGGATTTGCGCGAGGTGGGTTTGGTATTTTTCGTCGGTCAACGTCTTCAAAAATGCGACGAGCGCCCGCTTGTCTTCAGCGGAGAATTGCAGGCCGCTCTCTGGATGTTTGGCAATGTTCGGGTCGAGCGTCGCACTGCGTTTCACACTCTGACTGTAGTGCTCGATCACTTCTTCCAAGGTAGAGAATCGTCCGTCGTGCATGTAGGGCGCGGTCAACGCAACGTTGCGCAAACTAGGCGTGGAAAACTTGCCGCGATCCGCTTCGTTCTGCGTAACTTTGAAACGTCCCGGGTCGCTCTCATGTTTCGC
Organism: Verrucomicrobiota bacterium; assembly: GCA_043775015.1. Classification (GTDB taxonomy): domain Bacteria; phylum Verrucomicrobiota; class Verrucomicrobiia; order Limisphaerales; family CANJXF01; genus CANJXF01. The sequence goes on along the minus strand of JAYVSV010000116.1, from coordinate 11,482 downwards.
ATCCAAACCGTTGTTATGAAATTGGTGATCGCTGAAAAGTGGGCCGCCGTGGCAATGAAAACAATCCGCGCCGAGGCGACCGGTGCGGGGATCGTATTCGGTCATGAACAATTCAAAGCCGCGTTGCTCGTTGGTCGTGAGCATGGCCTGGCCGTTCAGTGCGCGATCAAATTTTGAATCGTAGGAAGTTAACGTCAGCAGAAATTGTTCGAGCGCGAGACCAATTTTTTCCGAGGTGATTTCCCGCGAACCAAACGCGGCTTCAAATAATTCTCCATAGCCTTTGGCGTTGGTGAGTTTCGCGACGACGTTCGTCAAAACCTCGTCCATTTCCGAGTGATCCTGAATCGGAATCAAAACCTGCGCGCGCAGTGACGGTGCGCGGCCATCCCAAAAAAAAGTCGATTTCCAGGCAAGGTTGAAGAGCGGCATCGCCTGGCGCGTGCCGGTTTGATCACGCACTCCCACGCTGAAACGGCGCGGATCAGCGAACGCGCGGGTCGTCTGGTGGCAGGAAGCACAAGAGAGCGAGACGCCGCGGGAAAGCGCGGTTTCGTTGAAAAGTTTTTTTCCCAGCGCAACCCGTTCTTCGATGAGCGGATTGTCGCGAGGCAAATCCGGGATCGGGAATGTGGCGCTCATCTGGAACGGAAACGGTGTAAATTTTTCCGGCAAGTAGAGCGGTTTAATCGTCGCAGATTTGCTCGTCACCGATGCAGCCGATTCCATCTGCCGGATGTGAAATGCTCCCGGCAAATTCGCGGCCAGCGCCGCCGCGATGGAATCACCTTCGCGTGAGTGGGTGGAGGAGCCGTCTTTCGCAAACGAGAGCGGACGCGGCGCGTTCAGCAAAGTGCCAAGGTCAAAATCAAGTTGCACACCCGCGTCGCGAGTGAGGTCAATCTTTCCGGCGAGCGTGATGCGAACGCGGTTGGGGTCACGGGCAAAGTGGTAAGCGAATCCGCTGATCTCGCTCGTGGCCGGGAAGCGATAGAGCCCTTCCAGCGCCAGAAAAATATAACCGCCCTGCCAGTTCCAATGCAGCCCATTGAGGTTTGGATTCAAAGCATGCTGTGCGGAAAATTTTGCCGGATCGGCGTGGTTCACCGTCGCGTCAGGGCCAAAATAAAAACGCAACGCGCGATAACGGCCTTCCGGAATGGCGTCGAGCCGGATGCATTCGCGCCGCGTGCCAGCATCCAGCCACGCGAATTGGTTCGTTACTTCCACCCAGGTGCCGTTCTCTTTTTCAAAAGCAAATCCGCTAAGCAAATAACTCACGCGGGTGACCGAGAGCGTTTCACCAGCCGCATTCTTGTAGCGCAACGAATCCATCTGCAACGGTTCACCCGCGAACGTGTGACGCACCGCAATTTGGATTGAGGACGCGAAGGCAGCGCCGCCGAGCAGAACGAAACCAGCGCCCAACCAGAGCAAACGGACTGCTCTGTTTAAAAAAGCGTTGGATCGAGTTTTCATTGGCTGCAAAATTCTCAATTCGTGTCGTAGGTCGCCAGCGCCGTCCGGGTGACGCGGAAGAATCGGTTCGTGGCGGAAGCGCTCGCTGTGTTCGTCCCGCGATTGAACGTTGCCGGGATGCCGCTCGCGTTGGTCGTCCATGAATTCAAGTCGCCGCTGGTAGTGACCTGATAGGTTCCGCCTTCTGTCGCGCTCCAGACGAGGGTGACCACGCTGTTGCTCACGACGGGAGTCGCAATTCTCAGTTCGGCATTCGCGCCACCGACAAAGTGGGTGGTGACCGCTTCGGGGATCACGGTGAGATTCGTGCCGGTTGGATTGCCGTAAAAGCTGCGACCGAGATTATAGGGATAAGCCGGTGCGCCGTTCGATGTGATCGTGACGAAATAAGCGTAAGTGCCATTGGGATATTCCGGCGTGACGCAAAAGCGGCCATTGTATTCGTCGAGGTCGTAGGTATTCGTGCCTTTCACCACGCCGAGATCGCCGAGGTAATCGTTGTCCTCGATGTAATGACCGATCGCATAATAATTGGTGGCGGTATTCGGGCCGCCTGGGAGGACGTTCGGGCCATACTCGCTCAGTGACAACGTGGCGGAGCGATTGTTCGCGCGCGCCGCCCAGGCCGGAAGCGTCGTGCGACCGGTGACGGTGAGATTGGAACTGCCATAGCTGCCATCGCGAGGAACGAAGCCGGAAACCATTCGCTTCACACCGCTCGCAGCGTTCGTCGGATCTGCATAACCATACGGGCCATAAATCGGATACCCATCGCGCACCCAGGCGAGAATTGGCGAATGCTGAGTCGGCGCACTGGCGCTTTCCGTGTAGCGATTGCTGACTGAGTTGAAGTTCACATGGTCACCGAGTTGATAGCGCAGAGCGATCGGGTTTGCGTGATAATGATGATTCGCTCCGGCCTGGTGCGCGAGCGCGGCGTCGAAGGTCACGCTTTCATTCACGTAGGCATCGCGGTTCCACAAGCCACTCCCTTGAACCTCAGCAGTGCCGTTCCAATAAAACGCATCGCGATTGTCGAAGAGCGCGACGCCATTCACGAAATATCCGATCGCGCCGAGGCCGGTCAAAGTTTTGCTCACCGGCACGGTTGGATTTCGCGGAATGCGATACAACACTTTCGAATTGGCGGGATAGTTCGGAAAAAGATTTGTCTTGGCCGCGTTCAAATACCACGGACCCATCGTGTAGCTCGGCAATCCGCTGCTACGAATGTAAACCCAGCTCGCCGAGTAAGAGACCTCCCGGACACCGGCGTAAACCGGCGACGATTGCACGCCCGAGCCGCGACTCCAGGTGGTGACGGAGTTGGCGGCGGTTTCGTCCGCAACGGTCTGGTAAAGCCGGGCATATTTGCCGGAATTGTCCGTGAACCACGAATTAATTTGCGCATCCGCAGCGCGACTGGTGGAAACAGAAACGACATGGGTGACGAACGCGAGAGTCAGGAAAAATTTAAGTTTCATACGAGCGCTATTTCAAATTTCTAGCGCCAAGTTACTGAAACCAACCTTAAGCGAACATGAAGAGATGTTAGAGCCTGTCTGAAAAGTAGCGGCGGGCCTCTGGCCTGCCGTGGAGGGCGGCATCTTGCCGCCCGGATTGGGGCAGGATTGCGAGAAGAGATTCAGGTAATCCACGGCTCTCCAACACGGCTCGCACCTTTTCCGCCGGGCGAGACGCCACGGCTCCATCCCGCCCATGCGGGACCAAGATGGCCGACGCTACATTTTCAGACAGTCTCTTAAAACTTTTCCGATTTTCGAGGGGTGCGATAGCGCATCCACTGCACATCCACATCGCCTGGTATGACGTCGATACGCGACATATCAATAAGCCGGACGGCCTGCTTGGTCGTGGCAACTTTCCATTTATGGATCTCGGAGTGGCCGTCCGCAAAAGCGAAGCCAGCCGCGCCGTTATGATAGCTGGCCGGCAGATCAATCCATTGGGAGCTGCTGGGAGAAAAGAGGCCGGCGTCGTTCATGCTGTCCGGGTGTTCATCCACGTAAACCCACACCTCAGCGGGTCCGGGGAATTTCAGTTCCGTGGTCTTCCGGACATGGGCAAATGCAGAATCCATCGGGCCATCCTCTGCGTTGCCATCGCCGACGACAATGTTACCGGAGACACTGCGCACCCGCTCCGTCCAACCTTTGCTCTTTTGCTGACTGCTGAGGTATCTGTCCGCTGGACACTTGAAAACATTCCGGTTGTTGCTGAAATAAACTGCCAGTTTCGAATAACGCGGGTCGGTCAGGTACTGGACGTTGGTGTTGTGTGGGCTGAGACTCCAATCCAGCCAACCGACGACCCACGGGGCTTTCGGGGTGTCAGGCACTGGAGACTTAGCCAGGCCGCCGTGGAACGCGCCCGGATACCATTCCCGGTTCTCACCGGTGTACATGTGGGTGGCGATCATCATCTGCTTGGTATTGTTCATGCACATGATCGCCTGGGCCTTCAGTTTCGACTTGCTCAAGGCGGGCAGCAGCAAACTCGCCAGGATCGCGATGATGGCGATCACCACCAATAGCTCGATCAACGTGAAACCACGGGAAAGAGGTGAGCGGAACCGGTTTTTTTTTCCAGCCAACTTCCTTGAGGGATGCAACTTGACGGTCGGTTTCATCGTTTGTTCAGGTGATGCGGTTAAAGTGGTCGCTTCGAAAAGCGAAGTCAAGCGAGGGATCAACTGCGGAACAAACGTCAGGCCGCAACGTTGGCTCGGCTGGTTTGTTCGAATCGAAAAATGCTGGTGGAAAACGAGCTCCCATCCTAATTTCGTCCCGTGAATCCGAAATTAGCCTGCGATACACCCGAATCAGGCGGCGAAAGAAGCCGACTTCGCAGCTCATTCAAATGTTAAGCCACCTCGCACCATGCACGCATCCGACGTATTTCGCTGGGTAGTGGCAATTGTATTCGGCCTATTTGGCTGGTGGCTCATCGTCGTCAATTTTGCGATTGTGTATTTTTGGTTTGTACGTCGGCGGCACGCTTCTTGGATTCCACTCGTCGGTGGCTTTTTTGCATGTGTGGGTATGGCATTATGTCCGCTGTCACAGATTCAGCGTTTTGCTTTTTGGCCTTTGTTCATCGATGCTGGCTATTGCATTTTAGCTTTGGCCATTGGTTTTTTTATGGAGATTTATGCCAGAAGAAAGAAACCCGATGCCTAACTTCCAAGACTAGCATTGACCGACTGAGGCGGACTTCACCCACGCGAGTCTTTTTGGTGGCCATGCTCCGACCCTCCAATCGAGCAGCACGAGGATGCGCCCTTCATCTTCTCTTAAGGTGCTTTGTGAGAAGTTGCTGAGGAAATCGCTTGTTTTCGGCGAAGCTCGAATGCATTCAATCCGCAGCCATAACGAAATGAGAATTCTGGTCGTTGAAGATGAATTGGATTTGCTGACGGGTATCGCCAAGGCGCTGCGCGAGGAAGGTTATGCCGTGGATACTTCCGAGGAAGGCGAAGAAGGTCTCTACAAAGCAACGAGCTGGGATTACGACGCGATTGTGCTGGATGTGATGTTGCCGAAACTCGACGGATGGGAGGTTCTGAAGCGCTTGCGGAAAATCAAGAAAACTCCGGTGCTCATGCTCACGGCTCGCGATGCGTCGCGCGATCGTGTGCGCGGGCTGGATGGCGGCGCGGATGATTACGTGATCAAGCCGTTTGATCTTTCCGAATTACTGGCGCGTTTGCGCGCGTTAATCCGTCGCACTTCCAACCAGAGCCAATCACAAATTCAAATCGGCGGCGTGTTGATCGATTACGCGGCGCGGATTGTTTCCCTGGATGGAAAAGTGGTCACGCTGACCGCGCGCGAATATTCCCTTGTCGAATACCTGGCGTTGCATCGCGGCGAAGTGGTGACACGCACCGCGCTCTACGAACATCTCTTCGACGAGGATGATAGTTCACTTTCCAATTTGCTCGACGTGCATGTGTCGAATATTCGCAAAAAAATCGGCCCGGAATTCATCACCACCCGCCGCGGGCACGGCTATTGCATCGAGGGCTGAAAAATGATTTTCAAATCGATTCGCGCCCGGCTCCAGATTTGGTATGGCATCATTCTCGTGGTGCTACTCGCTGGGTTTGGATTCACGACCTACCAACTTGAACGCACGCGGCAAGTGCGCCAGGCGGACGATGAGTTGACCGAGCGCATGGCTCTGCTGATGCGAGATCTACGCCAGCCTGAGCCGGATCGTCCCGGCCAGCTTAATCCAGATCGCCCACGACGACCGAGACCGCGTGACCTTCCTCCAAAAAATGGAAGAGATGGCGATTTTCCTCCATCAGATCGGAGGGACGGTTCACTTCCTCCGCCCGAGTTTCACGGGTTCATGGAACTACGGAATCCCGAACTGCTGAACGCCACTGACCTCCATGGTTTTTATTACGTGATCTGGCGGCGCGACGGAGAAATAGTGGCGCGTTCGACGAACAGCCCGGCGCAGTTGCTCCAGCCCGCACGTTTGGAAAACAGGGTTCCCACGTTTCGCACGCGCGGCATTTTTCGCGAACTTTACCAATTCACGCCTCCGGGCGAATGTATTCTCACGGGTCGCTCGATTGAAAAAGACATGAACGCTCTCCGCTTGCTCGCCTGGAAGCTGACGGGCATCGGCACCGCCATTTTGCTGATCGGAATCGCAGGAGGTGGGTGGATCGCGAAACGCGCGCTCCGTCCAGTGGCGAATATCAGCGAGACGGCGGTGAAAATTGCGGAGGGCGATCTTTCGCAACGCATCAACATGGTTGATACGGATGATGAACTTGGCCAGCTGGCGAGCGTTTTGAATTCAACGTTTGCGCGGCTCGATGCGGCGTTTGCCCAGCAAGCCCGGTTCACTTCAGATGCAGCGCATGAATTGCGGACGCCCATCTCTGTGCTGCTCACGCAAACGCAAGGCGCACTCACGCGCGAACGCTCTGCCGCTGAATATCGGGAAACCGTCGAAGCCTGCCAGCGCGCCGCACAACGGATGCGGCGCCTGACGGAAATGCTTTTAAAACTGGCACGCCTCGATGCCGGACAGGACACGATGAAGCGGAGTCGCTTCGATCTTTCCCAAACGGCGCGCGAATGCATCGAGGCAGTGCGCCCGCTCGGGATGGATCGGAATATCTGCATCAGCGAAGATTTGAAAGAAACCGAGTGCCAGGGCGATTCTGAATTTCTGGCGCAAGTGGTCACAAATCTTTTGAGCAACGCGATTCATTACAACAAGGATAACGGCCAGATCCTGGTGAGCGCGGAAAACCAAAACGGAACTGCCGTGCTGACCATCGCCGATACCGGGCTTGGAATCAGCGGCGAGGATTTGCCGCATATCTTCGAGCGCTTCTATCGCGGAGATAAATCGCGGACGGGATCGGCTGGACGAACCGGACTTGGCCTGGCCATTTCGAAGGCCATCGTGGAAGCGCACGGAGGAACGATCGAGGTTGCGAGCGAGCCAGAAGTCGGAACCACATTTATTGTCCGCCTGCCGAACAATGGCGGTGTTTAGGATCGGCAGACTTCCAGTTCGACTGCTTCGGCTCACTCCATCGACTCTTTCTCATGTCGCCTTTGATCACACATATTTTGTCTTATCTAGGATGGCCCCATTTTTAACTATCAATCCAACTGCCTGTTCTTAAAATCACATTCAAATCATGACGGCCACGCTCATCAACAATACCCCGGTTCGTTCTCCGTTTGAGTTGCCTTCGGCATTGCCGCCAAGCCAGGCGCGCGTTGTTATTGTCGGAGGCGGAATCGTCGGTTGCTCGGTGGCGTATCACCTGGCCAAATCAGGCTGGAAAGACGTGGTGCTGCTGGAGCAGGGTCGCCTCAGCAGCGGCACAACCTGGCACGCCGCCGGGATGGTCGGGCAATTGCGCGCCAGCAACAGCATGACGCAAATCAATAAGTATTCGGCCTGGCTGTATCCACGGTTACAGGCTGAGACGGGCCATGATGTTGGATGGGTGCAGACTCGCGGATTAACGCTGGGGACGAATGCAGAGCGGATGATTCAACTCCGCCGCACCGCTGCGATGGCCGAGGTTTTCGGCGTGGAAGCTCATCTGGTCGGGCCGCGCGAGGCGCAGGAGTTGTGGCCGTTGATCCAGGTGGACGATGTGCTCGGGGCGGTTTACTTGCCAGGCGATGGCCGCGTGATTCCGGGTGAATGCACGGTAGCCCTCGCCAAGGGCGCACTGTTGCACGGGGCACGATTGTTTGACCAGATCAGCGTCACGCAGCTCAAGTGCAAGCCTTCGCCGCACGGCAGGCAGGACTTCAAGCGCATCACAGGTGTCGAGTATCAGGCGATGAATGGAACCCGAGGTCAGATCGAGGCAGACTGGGTCATCCTCACCGGTGGCATGTGGACACGGCAGCTCGGCCTCGGAGTAGGCGTGGATCTGCCGCTCTATCCAGTCGAGCATCATTACATCTTGAGTGAACCGATTCTGGGTGCGGTGCGCGAGCTTCCGTGTGCGCGCGATCCCGATGCGGCGATTTATTTCCGCACGCTCGACGACAATTCAATCAAACTCGGCGCGTTCCAATGGCGTTCAAAGACCTGGCAAGTAGGAGATACCGTGCCGTCCGATTTTGCGTTCTCACTGCTCAACGACGATTGGGAAAAATTTTCTGATCCATTGACGGCGGGCAAACATCGCATCCCGGCACTTCGGACGGCGAAGTTTCCAAAATTCGTGAACGGCCCTGAGAGCTTCACGCCGGACAATAATTTTCTGATGGGAACACCCGCACGGACGGAAGGGCTGTTTGTGTTGGCGGGGTTCAACAGCGTCGGTATCGCGAGTGCCGGTGGGGCCGGCAAGTACGCCGCAGACTGGCTGGCTGAAGGTGAGATGCCGATGGATTTGTGGAGCGTGGACGTGCGCCGGTTTGCTCCGCTGCAGAACGGGTGCGGGTATCTTGTGAACCGGGCCGCCGAGGTGTTGGGTTTGCATTATCAGATGTCGTGGCCCAACCGTGAGATGGAGACATCCCGCAACGCCCGCCTCTCCCCTTTGCATGAAAATACTTCTGCGCTCGGCGCGTGCTACGGCCAGACCGTCGGGTGGGAACGCCCTCTTTGGTACGCACCGGCCGGAATCAAACCTGAGATCAATTATTCATTCAAGAAACAGAACTGGGCGAGTTACGTGGCTTCAGAGGTGAAAGCGTGTCGTGGCAGCGCTGCCATATTTGACCAGTCCACCTTCGCCAAGTTTGAAGTGAGCGGCACAGATGCTCTTGCGACGTTGCAAAGGCTTTGCGGCAACAACGTGGATGTGCTGGCAGGTCGAATCGTTTATACGGGCATGTTCAATGCGCGAGGAACCTTCGAGAGCGATCTCACAGTGGTGCGACTGGCCGCCGACCGATTTTACATCATCACTTCGACTCAACAATCGGCGCATGATACCGATTGGGTTTTGAAAAGCGTTCCCGCCGGGGCGGACGTGGTTCTCACCGACAAAACCTCTGATCTCGGCGTGGTTTCGATCATGGGCCCGGCCTCTCGGACGATCCTCTCCCGCGTCACAGCAACAGACATGAGCAATGCCGCGTTTCCTTTTGGGCACAGTGAGGAAATTGGGGTGGCGGGACAGTTGGTGCGGGCCTTGCGCGTCACTTATGTCGGCGAATTGGGGTGGGAATTGCACGGAGCGGCGGCGGTTATGCCCGCGGTGTGGGATGCTCTGATGAATGCCGGAGCGGCGGAGGGCATCCGGCCTGCCGGGACGTATGCCATTAATACGATGCGAATTGAAAAAGCCTATCGTGCCTTCGGCACCGAATTGTCCGTGGACGAGAACCCATTTCAGGCGGGACTTGGATTCGCTATTTCGTGGGAGAAAGAATTCCTCGGGAAAGAAAAATTACTCGCGCTGAAGGACCAGCCGCTGACCAAGCGTCTGGTTTCGCTTACCCTCAAGACCACCGATTCAACAGTTACACTGTGGGGTAACGAGCCAATTTTCCGGGATGGCAAACTGGTGGGTTACACCAGCAGCGGTTGCTTCTCGCCGACTCTCGGTCAACCGCTCGCACTCGGTTTCATCAAACGTCCCGACGGCGGAGCCGTGGATAAAGCCTACCTCACGAGCGGGGACTACACGATTCTCCAGGATGGAGTCCAGTGGCCCGCCGGTATCAGCCTGCAATCGCCGGTGGATCCCAAGCGCGAAAAAATTCTGGCATGACAAGCCTGTCTCCCGGCTTCGAACGCTGTCGTGCTGAATCTAAAATGGTGAGGCGCACGGAATCATCAGAGCATCACATTCTCGCATTTTTTGACGCGATCGCATTCTTAACCTAGAGCAACCTTCGATCGCGGTTTACTACGGCATTCTCCTGGCGGGATCAGGTGAAACGGAGAGAGCGCAAAGAGGTAGGACGCAAAGCGGACACAAACAAAACCAGAACTTAACCCGAACTCCGAGATAGAAAAAAGGGTCGCAATGAGGGAAGGGCTGATGGCATAGGGATTGATGCTTAAACAACCCAAGCCGGCCCTGCACAAAACGACCCGCACCGAAATTACCCCGCTCTTCGGCGATGCCAAGCTCGTTCTGGATGAGACGCCCAAGGCCATCTCACCCTTCGGCGGACTGGCCAGCTTCATCTCCTTCCTCGGTCAGATCGGGTTCGCCCAACAGGTGCAGCAACATCTGCCCTTTGCCGAACCCACCTCCAACAACGCCATCCCGCTGGCGCATTCGCTGACCGCGTTCCTGATGTCCGTGGTCGTGGGGGCGAGCCGCTTCGCCCACTCGGAATGGTTGCGCGCCGACCGCGTCCTCCACGCGATGCTGGGCCTCCCGCGCTTTCCCAGCGATGACACCATTCGCAATTTCTTTCTCCGGTTCAGCCAGGCGGACATCGAAAAGTTCTGGCGGCCGCTCTGGCGCTGGTTGCTGTGCCTGCTCAAGTGCCCCGCCGCCGGCTTCTCGCTGGACCTGGATTCGACGGTGTTCTGCCGCGAGGGCCAGCAGGAGGGGGCGCGCAAGGGCTTCAATCCCCGGCGCAAGGGGCGCAACAGTCATCATCCCTTGCTGGCCGTGCTGGCAGAGGCGCAGTTCATCCTGCATGGCTGGTTGCGCAGCGGGAACACGGGTTCGGCGCGCGGCATCGTGCCGTTCCTGCAAGAGGCGCTGGCGTTGTTGCCCGAGGGGACGTGGCTGCGCACGGTGCGGGCCGACAGCGGGTTCTTCGATCAGGCTTTGCTGGAGTTTTTGGAGCAACGCGGCTTGAGTTACATCGTGGTGGCGCGGATGACCTCAACGCTCAAACGACAATGCGCCGGGATCAAGGAGTGGACGGTGATTGACGAACATCACGACGCGGGCGAATTCACCGTGCAACTCTTCGGGTGGACCAAAGCGCGGCGGTTCGTGGTGGTGCGCGAGCGCCTACGGGAGACGAAGGCGGCGGTGGGCCGCAAGTTGATTGACGTGCCGGGCTACACGTTCCGGGTGTGGGTGACCAACCGCAGCCAGAGTGCGCTGGAGTTGTGGCGGGATTACAACCAGCGCGCGTGCATCGAACAGCGGATCGAGGAGTTGAAGCACGATCTCTCGGCGGATGGGTTCTGCCTGCAACCTTTCTTCGCGACAGAGTCGGCGTTCCTAGCGGTGCTCTGCACGTTCAACCTGTTGAGCCTTTACCAGCACCAGACCACGCCCGACCAACCTTACCGGCAACCGGGGACGTTGCGGGTGGCGGTCTTCCTGTGCGGCGCGCTGCTCGGGATGATGGGGCGCGACGTGGTGATCAAACTCTCCGCCGCGTGGGGTGCGTTGGGCAAACACAAACCGCTGGTGGAAGCGACGTTGAACTGGCGAAACGTCGCGTCGCCGAAGTTGGTTCCGCCCGAAGACCGGCTGGCCATCGGAGGCATCATGATCTGAAATTCCGGGCCGCGATCCCCCTCCAATCATCGCTCCACTTCGGAATTCGGG
>JAYVSV010000115.1:0-30075 GCA_043775015.1 Verrucomicrobiota bacterium | reverse complement strand
GAACCTGGGATCACGGAAACGCATTTGCTTATGTGCTATCAGCACCATGAACGACTTGATGGGAAGGGATTTCCGGTTGGCTTGATAAGTGAGGAAATTCATGAAGCAAGCAAAATTTGTGCGGTGGCCAATCGCTTTGAAGGCTTGACCAGCGATTGTTCAAATCGCCAAGCCATGACGCGATTGGCGGCCTTTCGCGTCCTAGAGTCAGAAAAAAAAACAGCCCTCGATTCGGAGATGATTCAATGCTTGAACACGAAAATGAGCCACTGTTCAACGACTTGATGGAAAACTTTCCTTTGACTGTGGCGGTTCCGGTTCAAGTGGAACTTGACCTGCGGCAACGTGGCGAGCTATCGACCCGCAACGACGAAGCTCGAGTAGCCGCCAGGTTTCGTTGCAGGGGACCTGCGATACTAATATGGACCAAGTCACCGAGCGGATTGCCACTCCAATTCCCAACAACGCAGGTGATCGTAAGAAACCTGTCCCGCACCGGCTTCTCAGTACTTGCGGATCGACAATGGTATCCAGAGCAGTGCGTGAAAATCTATTTTTCCTCAGCCATTGCAACAGCGAAAGTAATTCGTGCGAAGGGGTTAGGAAACCGCTGTTACGACATAGGTTTTCGCATCGCCACGTTCAGGAATTTCGAAAGTTGATTCCTGTGGCTAACTGGATGCAGCCAATTTCGGCTGATAGTCAATTGCACGTTGATACGCATTCGCAATTTGGAGCAGTTTCGACTCCGATAATGCCGGCCCTTGAAGCTGCATGCCAATTGGTAAGCCGCTTTTCGTCATTCCGACGGGCATTGATAGCGCCGGGATTCCCGCCAGATTGGCCCCGACTGTGAATAGATCTTCAAGGTACATCTTTATTGGGTCGTCGACTTTTTCACCGATTCGAAAAGGTGGCGTTGGAGTAGTCGGCCCAACGAGTACATCGACTTTCTCAAAAGCCGCATCGAAGTCCTCGCGTATCAGCCGACGCACTTTAAGTGCTTTCTTGTAGTATGCATCGTAGTAGCCAGCACTGAGCGTATATGTCCCCAGCATTATTCGGCGACGCACTTCGGCCCCGAAGCCTTGCGATCGAGTCTGGCTGTACATTTCGATCAAGGGAGAATGAGCTTTGCTGCCCGCCATCGCTGGCTGTTTGTTCTGATTTATCGCGGCACGAAAACCATAATGCGCACCATCGTATCGCGATAGGTTACTGCTTGCTTCACTGGGCGCAATAATGTAATAAGTCGCAATCGAGTACTTGGTGTGTGGCATTGCGATGTCGATGATTTGGCAGCCTAGTCGCTTGTATTCATCGAGGGCTTTCATGATAGCTGCGTGTATCTCTGGATCGAGCCCGTTGCCGTCGAGGTGTTCACGAATGACTCCGATTCTGGCACCTACAAACGGTTTTGCAATCTCGCCTGCATAGTCGTCAACCGGAACGTTGAGACAGGTCGAATCGCGAGGGTCGTGACCCGCCATCGTTTGCAACAACAGAGCCAAATCTGAGATCGTGTGCCCAAACGGTCCCGCTTGATCAAGACTACTGGCATAGGCGACGAGACCATACCGGCTGACGCGTCCATAAGTTGGCTTTAAACCGCACACGCCGCAGAATGCTGCTGGTTGGCGAATCGAACCACCTGTATCGGTCCCGATAGAAATGGGAACCATGCCAGACGCTACGCTCGCAGCCGAACCGCCGCTGCTGCCACCGCATGTGTGATCAAGGTTCCAAGGATTATACGTTGGTCCACGAAAACCGGTTTCGGTCGATCCTCCCATCGCGAACTCATCTAAATTGGTTTTTCCCAAAATGACTAGACCATTTTCTCTCAGCCTGGAAACCACGTGCGCATCGTATGGCGAACGATAATTTTCAAGCATTCGCGATCCACAGGTCGTTACCGAGTCGATCGTGCACAGAATATCTTTAAGCGAAACCGGTATTCCGGCGAGTGGCGAAAGCGATTCGCCTGAGATTCTGCGGCGATCAATGCTGTCTGCGGCTTTGAGGGCAAGATCGCCGTCCCACGAAATAAAGGCTCGAATCGAGGGTTGCAACTTCTCAATTCGATCGAGAAAAAACCGGGTCACTTCGCGACTGCTGAGTTCGCGAGTTGATAATTTCGGGGCAAGTTCATGGACAAAAAATGGCAATTGGTTCATTCCATGAGGATAGATCAGACTTGACCACTCGAAAAGGCCCGAATGCCTATTCCTAGTGCCCTCCCAATCGCGATGACCATTCCGATCAAGGCGAAACCCAGACTGTCTTGCGAAGCACTAGCAGAACAAAGAAAAGGGTGAAGTCAGGAATTGCGGATAGGAGATTAGAAAGAATGGCTTTGTTATGCCATTCGGGCCATAAGCAGTTCTCTTTGGCACATTAATTCTTTCGGCATCGAATGATACAGTTTCAGGAAAAAGTCATTCTGATTGGTAATTTCGGACAACCAATCCTCGCGTCGAAAGAGCATTGCCGCGTCAAATTGCTCCTTGGTAAAACCATCAAGTCCTTCGGTCGAAAAACTCTTCCAATCTGGAGTCCAACCGATCGGAGTCTCGTGGCCAGCGATCTTTCCCTGGCAGCGTTTGACGATCCACTCTAGCACTCGCAAATTTTCTCGAAACCCGGGCCATAAGAACTTGCCCTGTGAATCTTTGCGAAACCAATTCACATGGAATATTCGTGGCAAACGCTGAATATTTTTCCGCATGGTTAACCAGTGCCCAAGGTAATCGCCCATGTTGTAGCCACAGAACGGCAACATGGCCATCGGATCGCGTCGCACTTGCCCAACTGCACCCGTGGCTGCAGCCGTCGTTTCAGAAGTCATCGTCGCGCCGACGTAAACGCCGTGGATCCAATTGAAGGCGGAATAAACCAGCGGGATGGTCGTGCTGCGCCTTCCGCCAAAAATAATGGCGCTGATCGGCACACCGTTTGGATCGTTCACCTCGGACGCAAGCATCGGATTATTCGTCATCGGCGCTGCAAAACGACTATTGGGATGGGCGGCTTTTTCTTTTGAATCCGGCGTCCATGGATTTCCTTTCCAGTCGGTCAACTGTTTCGGCGGCGCACCGTCTTTGCCTTCCCACCAAACATCGAGGTCGGGCGTGAGCGCGACGTTCGTGTAAATTGTGTCGCGCGCAATCGTCTGCATCGCGTTGGGATTGGTCTGCAAATTTGTGCCAGGAGCGACGCCAAAATAACCGGCTTCGGGATTGATCGCATAAAGGCGTCCGTCAGGCCCGGGCTTCATCCATGCAATATCATCACCGACCGTCCAAACCTTCCACCCCTTGAAATGGGGCGGCGGAATCATCATCGCGAAATTCGTTTTTCCGCAGGAACTCGGAAAGGCCGCGGCGACGTAAGTTTTTTCGCCCGTCGGAGATTCGACGCCGAGGATCAACATGTGTTCGGCGAGCCAGCCTTCTTTGCGACCGAGAAAAGATCCGATGCGCAGCGCGAGACATTTTTTCCCGAGCAAAACATTGCCGCCATAATTCGAACCGGTGGAAATAATCGCGTTGTCCTCTGGGAAATGCGCGATAAACCGTTTCTCCACACTCAAGTCCAACATGCAATGCAGGCCGCGATTAAAATCGTCGCTCTCGCCCAGATGTTCGTAGGCGATCCGACCCATGCGCGTCATGATGCGCATGCTCAACACCACGTAAATTGAGTCGGTCAATTGGACACCCACTTTTGTCATCGGCGAACCGACAGGCCCCATCAGATAAGGCACGACGTACATGGTTTTCCCCTTCATCGCGCCAGCGCACAGTGCGTGGAGCTTGGCATACATCTGCTTCGGCGGCATCCAATGGTTCGTCGGCCCGGCTTGCTCCTCGGTGTCGGTGCAAATGTAGGTACACTGTTCGACGCGCGCGACGTCGCTCGGATGGGATCGATGATAATAACAGCCCGGCAATTTATCCTGGTTGAGCTTGATGAGAATTCCTTCAGCAACCGCCTGCCCGGTGAGCAATTCCTTTTCGGTATCCGAACCGTCGCACCAGAAAATATTTTCAGGACAACAAAGTTCCGCCGTTTGGTTCACCCAAAGGTTGATTGATTGGTTCCCGGGTTTACCTTTGCCTTTTTTCAGTTCCATAAAATTCTTTGCCTCAGAAAATTGCTATTACGTTTCACATCGAAATTGGCGGAGCGCGCACCAGAAACTAGTTCCGCATAACCTCCCCGGCAAGTTACATCAGAAATTCATTTTACCCCTCTTCCTCTGCACAACAGGATGGTTAAGAAAAAAGTGGAAAAGCCCTCGCTCCTGAACTATCTATCCGCCTGCTTATCGTGCGAAAAAGAAATTGGATTTTTACTTCACTGTTGGTTTTGCTCCTCGCAGCCGTCGTCGGTTGCCAGAGCATTGGCTATTACAAGCAGGCCATTTCCGGACAAATGGAAATGCTCTCCAACCAGCAACCGATCCCGGCGCTGATTGAGAACACCAACACGTCGCCCAAGCTGAAGGAGAAATTCCGGCTCATTCTCGCGCTGCGCCAGTTTGCTCAAACGAAACTCAATCTACCCACCGGCAGCCATTATCTTGCCTACGTCGATTTGCATCGCTCCAATGCCGTTTGGAATGTTTACGCCGCTCCTGAATTTTCGCTCAAGCCAATCTCGTGGTGGTTTCCGGTCGTCGGCAGCGTGACGTATCGCGGTTACTTTTCTGAATCGGCTGCGCAGCATTACGCCACCAAAATGCGCAAGAAAGGGCTGGATGTTTATGTCGGCGGTGTGGATGCGTATTCAACTCTCGGCTGGTTTAATGACCCGGTGTTGAGCACGTTCATCGACGATTCAGAACGGCATTTGGCTTCGTTGATTTTTCACGAACTGACCCATCAACGGCTTTTTATTTCCGGCGACACGGATTTCAACGAAGCATTGGCGACCGCGGTGGCTGAGGAAGGATTGCGCCGCTGGCTCAACGAACAGAAAGACCCGGTCGTGCTGCAAAAATATCAAGTTGAACTGAAGCGCAAAAAGCAATTCCTCAATTTGGTTCGTGCGACGCGTGATCGTCTGGAAACGATTTACAGAAATTCAGGATCAACAACACAGGAGACGGATAGGCAACGCGAACAAAAAATTTCCCTCCAGACCCACCTTCGCGCGGATTACGCCAAACTAAAAAAAGAATGGGATGGATACAGCGGTTTCGACGAATGGTTTGCCGGGCCGCTCAACAACGCGCAACTCAGCACTGTGGCGACGTATTACGATTTGGTTCCAGCGTTTCACCAGTTAATTCACGAAGACGGAGGGGATCTTAACCGGTTTTTCGAGCACTCGAAACGATTTGTGCGGATGTCAAAAGAGCAGCGTCACCGGACGTTGGCGCAGGTAAAAGTTAACCGGACGAACGAGTTTTTCGCTTCACCTGAGCCGCCGAAAAAAGCCGCAGACCGTGCAATGTGAGCATCGGATCGACGCTCGCAATTTCCGGCAAATTGCGCGCCATCAACTTGGCGTAACCACCGGTGGCCACGACGGGCAGGTTTGTGCACTTTAATTTGCCTTTGAGTTCCAGAATTAATTCCCGCACCAGTCCACGATAGCCATGCACAGCGCCAATCAGCATCGCTTGCCGGGTATTTTTTCCAATGATCGCCCTGACTTCGCGAATTTTAATTTTCGGCAGCAACGCGGTTTTCTCATGCAGATAATCGGTCATGGCGGCGAGACCGGGCGCGATGATTCCTCCGACGTAATTACCGTTCGCATCGACCACATCGAAAGTCACAGCCGTTCCAAAATCAACGACGACGGAAGGCGCGCCAAAAAAATGTTTTGCCGCCAGAGCATTGGCGATGCGATCAGGCCCAATCGTTTCCGGCTTCGGATAATCAATTCCAATACCCGCGACGCTTTTGTCCGTTAGCTCAAAACATTTGACGTTCCACTGATCGCGGCACAACCCGTGCGCGAAGGGGGTTGCGCGAGGAACCACGCTGCAAACCGCCGCCACTTCGATTTTCTTTCCACGCAAAAAACGGGCGACGAGCCTAATCGCACGCCCGGTAAACCACGCAGCGGTTGGAATGTTCGACTGTTTGACCACAGACGTGGCGTCTGCCAGACCGAGATGCGTGTTCGTATTTCCAATGTCGAGCAGAAGAGTCATCAGAGAGCGTTTTGCGAGTTAGTTGTTTCCAGCACCGGCGGTTCGGTCGTTTGGGGCAATTTCTTTTTCGACCTTTTGCCCACCTTTGGACTGGCTTTGAAGAAACTGTCGAAATCGAGTGCGCCGGACAAGCCCGCTTTCAAAATCAACACAATGCCTGCCGTTTGAAAATCCAGTTCCGTCTTCAGGTTGTTAAAAACTTCGTTCGTCACCGCGAAATTCTGCACCATATTTTTCTCGGGATTCTTGCTGCTCGTGAACTCGATTGTGCCGATCGAAACGGTGAGTCGATCAATCCCGTCAAAACCAAAAGCGGGCGAAGCATGGTTGGTTTGCGGAATGGTTTGTGATGGCAACGAGTCTTGCTTGGATCGCTTCTGCATTGCATCGAGGTTGCTCTTGCCGTCCCGGTTTTCGACCACATGCACCTTCTGTAGATTGAGCCGCACGGATCGCAGGTGAAGTCTGCCCAAGCGCATCGCGTCGCGATCATAATCCAGGTACAACTCCGGCATCTCGAAAAAAGTGCCGCCGCCAAACTCGGTTGGATTCTTCAGAACAAAATTTTTGATTTGAACGCTGGAGGAAGCAAAACCAATGGTAAGTTTTTCAATGGAAGTCTGCATTCCCGTTTCCGCGCGAATTCGCCTTACGGCAACCGTCCTGGCAATGGTGTCCACCGAAAGAACGGCAGCCACGACGAGAACAATGATTGCGATGATGCCATAAATCATCCAGCGCAATAACTTTTTCTTCACGCCCGTTGATTAACACGTCCACCGAAGAGCGGCAATGCGGAAGCCCAATTACATTGCCGACACGCAAAAAAGCCGGGATTGCTCCCGGCTTTTTCAGATGAACTTACATCGCCGTTCATCAGGACTTTCGCCGGCGTCGTGCTGTGCGGCATGAGGTTGATGGTGTTCAACGTCAGCGTTCCGCCCGCGAGCGTGAAAGTTTGCGCGGCGTCCACTTGCAGAGTGTGGACGCTGAGACTGCCGCTGCCGCTGAGCGTGACCGGGCCAGAGAATTGCGCGCCGTTCGTGGTGGAATCTGCGGACGGCGCGTAGTTCACGGTGAGCGAACCGCCCGTGATGTTCAGCGTCTCGCGCATGTAAAGTTTGCGGAGGTTGTGAGTGCCGGTGGAGAGCGTGACCGTGATGTTGGTGCTCGGGCGATCGAGGATAACCGTGTCGTGTTGGCCGGAGGTCACTCCAGAGCCAGCCGCGCCGGGCAGACGGGGTGTGGGCAATGGTTCCGTCGCCACCGGCGCAACCTGCCCCGACCCGGTCACCGGCGTGATGGGTGCCTGCCCGCTGTTCCAATTCGTGGTTGTGCTCCAATCTCCGCTGCTGTCGTTCATCCAGACGGCAGGATTGAGTTGGTCTTTCAGGAACTCGATGCCACCACGCGCCACATCTCCGTCGAGATTGCTGTTGCCGCTGTTAAAACTCGGCAATCGTTCGCCAGATGAGTACTGCCAGAAGTCCCAAGGGCGAGTCACCCCGTAGTCATCCCATGGGCCATAGATCGCCGCGTACGTGAGATCGGGTTCGTCAGTTTGAATGTCGCCAGTGTACTGGTTGCCGGTACCGTTCGGCCAGCGGGCGCTCCACAGCGTCGAATGGCAGGGCGACACGATGCCAGGCACGCCATTGGTGGGTTGAAGGGACTGCGGTTGCGCGAGTTGATTTCGCAGGGAGGCCGAAGCGGTTTGCAAAATGTTCGCCGCATAATTGCCGTTGACGTAAATGGCGGGCCGGATCCCCATTTTTTCGTAAATCCGGTTCGAGAAATCTATGCAGAACTGTGCCATCTCGTTGTCCGTCCGAATGCCGTCGCCGGCTTCCAAGTCATGCACCGGCATGAGGTAACCCGGCCGCATCCATGGCCCGGCCATTTGAATGAAATGATCCGCCTCGTCCGTACCGCTGTTGGCGATCCCACCTGAGTTCAGCGTGCTTGCGATAATGTCTGGGCGCGAGAAGTGATAGGAGCCAGCGAACATTCCGGCGGTTGTGACACGATTGATGTTCTGAACGTAATACGGGTCGTCGTAGCGCTGGGAAAACGTGTTCTGAGCCGGAGGGTTGGTGTTATACGGATTGTTCTGATTGTAATAACCGGTCGTCCCGCCACGACTGGAGCGCAAGATGATAAATTGCCGGTTCTCGACGGTGTGGATGTTGTCCCAAGTGGTCTGTGCGATGTTTCCTTGGTACGCGGAAATATCGAGGCCGATGACGCGCTGTATCTGCGCGGAAGCGGGAAGGGCAACGCCAAAGAGGAAGGTAGAAAACAGTGCGGTTGCGAATTTCATAAACCACCCTCGCACAGACGAGGGAAGCACCCAAATCTTTGATTTACAAAAGAGATTCTGGTTCATGAAGGAAGTAGCATTACCACGCGAAAGCCATACGGATAAGGCAAAGGACTCACATGGCAATTGAACGGGTGTGATTAAAAGTGGGTGAAGGAACGGAGCGCGGACATTCCTGTCCGCCGGAGGCTCTGGTTAAAATATCAAGCGCTCTGGGCGGAAGGACGCGCGGGCGGACAGGAATATCTGCGCTCCGTCACCCACTTTTAATCACACCCAGGTTCCCGCGCACTCCACAATAATTTTTGCAATTTGCCGCTCTCTCTTCCAATCTTATGACGATGACTGCGCCGCTTGCTTTGATCTATTATGAGAAATTGTTGCCCGGGCAGCAGTTGGTCAATCGCTTGCAGGATCTGGGTTACCGGACTGGCGTGGTCACGGATTCCGGCAAGCTGGTTGCGGAAGTGCAACTTCAGAAACCAATGCTGCTTATCATGGAATTTTCGGCGAAGAAGCCAGCGGTACGCGACGCCATCGCGTCATTGAAAGCGAATCCCGAACTCGCGCACATTCCCATACTGGCGTATGCCCCGGTTACCCACGAATCGGTGCAGGAACTGGCCAGAAGCGCGGGCGCAACCTTGATCGCCAGCGAAGCCGGTTTGCTCGATCAATTGCCGCAACTGCTCGACCAGATTCTTTCGGTCGAATAACTGGTTTTAGATTTTCTGGGTTCCGATTCCGGCAAACAATCCTTCCAGGCTATTCAGAGTGTTGCTCGGTTTGGCGGGCGGATTCAGCACCTGCTTTAAGTATTCTATCGCGTCGGGAATGGTTTTTATCGACCGAGGTAAAGTCGCTCCGCAAGCATTGGCATGGCCGCCGCCCTGCAATTTCACGGCAATGGGCAGCGCCTCTTCATTTTTGCTGCGGAAACTGACCACCACCGCGCCATTGGCTTTGCGAAACAAGGTCATCAAAACTGGATACGGCGTCGTTTTTTGTTCCAGTATTTGGTGAACAATCAAATTCGTGTTGCCGAGAACAGTGTCAACGTAACCCAGCGTTGGGGTAATTTCGCGCACGTTATTTTTGCTCCAAGCCAATCCGAGCGGATCTTCAACGCGCCGTTTCACCGCCATGACTTCGAGCAACGGGTGATCAAGTAATGATTCCAGATTGCCATCAATCAACGCGTGCAAATTCCAAAATTGATAGGTCTTGACCAGATTTGCGTAGTCATTGGCGATGACGAAATCCGGTTCATCTTCCAGAAACAGGTCGGCAACGTTGCTCAGGTGAACCAAGCGATCCAACTCCGGCGAACCGAATAGTCCTTGTTCCTGACACAACTCGTAGCAAATCAGGCTGGCGGATTTAGTCGCATCGTGAATCAAGCGTGCGTTTTTGGGCACCACTTCCGTGGCGTGATGATCCACGACGAGCCAGTTTGGTTTGTCGGTACGGGTTTCAAAAGTGAAGTCACACGCCCAGGCCGCTTTCTCGCGAAGTTCGCGCACTTTCCAACTGTTATAATGATGCGCTTCGATTCGAGGCTCGAAACCAAAAAGCTTTTTCGCCAGCCGTTGCAAAAGAATTCCGGAGACAAATCCATCGAGATCGCTTTCGTGTGTAAAAATTAATTCTGGCTTCGGCAAAACATCCATCTCAAAACGCTAAAACAACTTGGTTCACGTATCCAGCAGGGATTTCGCGTTGACCACCAAATGTTGGGGTTGGCAACTACCTCGGCGCATGCAGACTCAGCGAAACATCAACGCGCCGCCAGAGACAGGTGCCACGGCTGTGATTAAAAGTGGGTGAAGGAAGGGAGCGCGGACATTCCTGTCCGCCGGGGCTTGGCTAAAATATCAAGCGCTCTGGGCGGAAGGACGCGCGGACGGACAGGAATGTCCGCGCTCCGTCACCCACTTTTAATCACACCCAGGTGCCACCCGATGTCGAGGAACCTGTTGCTTTTTTCCTGAGTTCCTGAGTTCCTAATCAAAATCTTTTAAAATGAATTTATTTGATCTGAAAAACGAAGTTGCCGTCGTGATTGGCGGAACCGGTGTGTTGGGCGGCGCTTTGGCCGAGGGTCTCGCCAGCGCGGGCGCAGCCGTCGCAATCCTGGGACGCAGCGCCGAACGTGGGCAGCAACGCGTGAAGAAAATCCGCGAGGCTGGCGGAAAGGCAGAGTTCATTTCAGCGGATGCGATGTCGCGCGAAAGTTTGCAGAAGGCACGTGAACAAATCGAAAAATTGCTCGGTCCTGTGACAATTCTGGTCAACGCCGCTGGTGGCAACGATCCCAAAGTGACGGTCGTCGGCGATCACAGATTTGAAAAAATTGCGCTGGAAGATTGGCGCGCGAACTTTGATTTGAATCTGGTCGGCGGCGTTCTTCTGCCGTGCCAGGAATTCGGTCCCGGCATGGTGGCGCGTGGAAAAGGAAGCATCATCAACATCGCCAGTGTTTCAGCGCACACTCCGCTGTCGCGCGTCGTGGCATACTCCGCGTCGAAAGCGGCAGTGCTCAGTCTCACCCAGTTTTTGTCACGCGAATGGGCTGCAAAAAATGTGCGCGTGAATTCTTTGACGCCCGGTTTTTTTCCGGCGGAACAAAATCGAAAACTGCTGTTTAACGACGATGGGACGCCCACCGCTCGCGCTGCTTCCATTCTCGGCCACACGCCGATGGGTCGATTCGGCGACTCCACCGAATTGATTGGCGCAGCGATATTTTTGGCCAGCGCCAAAGCGAGCGGCTTCGTGACCGGAACCGATATCCGCGTTGATGGGGGCTTTCTCTCGCAGACCATTTGATTTAGATTTTTCCACCATGGACAAGATAGTTTTTCGATCCGCGCCCGCTGGAGAAAATGTTTCGGCGAAACAAGTTGCTGAAGTCATGGCGGCGGTTTGCCCTGCTGAAAATTATCGCGACAAAAAAATCCTTCTCATCATTCCCGACAGCACGCGCACTGCTCCGGTCGGTTTAATGTTTAAGACCTTGCATGAACAAATCGGCGGCGTGACAAAGAAATTCGATATTCTTGTCGCGCTCGGAACACATCAGCCGATGAGCGAACGCGCGATTTGCGAACGGTTGGAAATTTCCACCGAGGAACACAAAACAACTTATCGCGACGTCCGATTTTTTAATCACGCTTGGAATGATCCCGAAGCGTTACAGCGTATCGGAACAATTTCCGCTGAAGAAATCAGCAAATTATCCAACGGCCTTTTCGCCATCAATGTACCGGTCGATATTAACAAAATTGTTTTCGACTATGATCAGATTGTGATCGTTGGCCCGGTTTTTCCGCACGAAGTGGTCGGATTTTCCGGCGGGAATAAATATCTCTTTCCCGGTGTGAGCGGACCGGAAATTTTGAACTTTTTCCACTGGCTGGGCGCAGTGGTTTCCAATCCGATGATCATCGGGAACAAATGGACGCCCGTCCGCCATGTCGTCGATCGCGCCGCCTCGTTCGTCAACGTCAACAAACTCTGCTTTTGCATGGTGGTGGATGGTTCCGGTCTGGCCGGGCTGTTTGCCGGTTCGCCAGAATCCGCTTGGGATGCCGCCAGTGAACTATCGCGCCAGCGTCACATCGTTTACAAAGAAAAGCCGTTCCACACGATCCTGAGTTGCGCGCCGAAAATGTATGATGAACTTTGGACCGGCGGCAAATGCATGTACAAACTCGAACCGGTTTTGGCCGACGGTGGCGAGTTGATTATTTATGCTCCACACATCACCGAGGTTTGCGTTTCGCACGGAGAAACGATTGAGAGGGTGGGCTATCATTGCTCCGAATATTTCCTGAAGCAGTGGGATAAATTTAAGCATCATCCGTGGGGCGTTCTCGCGCATTCCTGTCACGTGCATGGCATTGGAATCTTTGAAAACGGCGTGGAAAAACCTCGAGCGCGCGTCACGCTGGCCACAGGAATTTCACCGGAGAAATGCAAACAAATCAACCTCGGCTACCGCGACCCGGACAGCATCCAGATCGAAGATTATGTCAATCGCGAGGACGAAGGCATTCTGCTCGTGCGCAAGGCCGGCGAGATGTTGTTCCAATTGAAGAACCCGCCGAAGTGGGCTGGTGGCTCAGAGTAGTGCTCGGAATTTTGTAAAATTATTTCGGAACGACGCGGCGTAATTCCAAGCGTGTCGTTCCTGCTCCATCGCGCGGAATATTGTAAGTGCGACTCCATTCTTTTTTAACGGTGTCGTAGTCGGTTTGCCAAAAATCGTTTCCGTGAATGGACTGGTTCAACGGCTTTCCGTCCACCCGCAATTCGAATCCGGTGTAATCGCTCAAACCGGTAAAAGTCACTGGGAGAAATCCAATTCCGCCGCTGCGATCCAGCGTGGCTTCGTCCTTCCGATTCGCCTCGATGGAAAGAGGAGGTTTTCGCGTGGTGGTTTTTATTTTTCCGTTCACCCGAAGGATATTTCCCGCCGCTTCGCGTTGGACCAATCTCCATGTGTCTGCATCTTTTTGTAAGGCGGAACGGAAGGGCTGGTTCGCGCCATAGTAAGCCGGTGCATCTGCGGGAAACATTACCAGTTCAAGATCCGCCTCCACGAAGTCCCCGGGTTTTAATTGCGTAACTTCGGGTGGCGCCGAGAGTTCGACGCTGGTGCGAAAATTTCCCTTGCCCCATTCCGTCGAGTAAAACGATGCATACGGTTGCGAAGAGCGTTTGCCCTGCAGCACACTTTTCCACGAGCGCACGATCAGTCCGCGACTGGCGATCGCGCCTCCCTGTCTCATCGCGGCGCGTTCCACGCCATGCACCGAAATCCACGGTTGATCACCCGCCAGCGCAACTCCACGCCGGTCATAAGTGTCTTTGGCCCGAGCCGGTTCCCATTCGTCCGCCAGGCTGTTGGCGTTGCCGACGGCGACGCGACGCGCAGGAGTCTCGTTGTAATAATCCGCACCCAGTTGAAAGAAAGCCAAACGATTCCAGCTCACTGTTTTTTGAACTTCGTAGCGCACATGATACCAGGCGCGAAGATAATCATCACTGCGCGAAATGGACGCTTTGACGTGCGAACGGATTTCGCCCCCAATCGTTCGTTCGATGTAATTTACGTCCGTTAAACACGGACCGTAAGCTCGATAATCCGTGCGCGTTTCGCAAAAGCTTTGGTAGCGGCCAGCCTGGTCGAACCAGACTAAAAAATCTCCGCCTCCGCCATTTCCTGCCCAGCCATAAGGTTTCGCATCGTCGTGCGGCAAAGTCATGAATGGGCGAATGTCATCAATAAAACATCGACGCTGCAAACGCCCCGGCTCGTAACAAATACTTTCGCCGAAACTGCCAATGGCAGCTTCATCCCAAAACTGGTTATGGCCCCAGCCGATCAACGAGAGTTGCGCGTGCGAGACGGCGGGAATTCCGCCGTAACGCGCGTAAGCGATGGCGAAAATGAATTCACGTTTCGACCGGGGCGGCAGGCGCACAAAAGTGCAGCCGTGAAACCACGGGCCTTGATAAAGCAAATCGCCTTTCTCCGCGCGACGGTGCCAGTTTTTGGAAATTTGCACGGGGATGCCGGTGGGCGCGCCGTCCCCATCGCAGAGCAGGGGAGTGAAGCCGGTCACGGCCGGTGGGTTCTCGTCAACGAACATGAGTGGTACGACGATCTCGCGATCGCTCTCATTACGCAGAGTGAAACGCCAACGGTCGAGTCGGTCGAGTTCTTCTTCCGGGTAAGGCGTGCGTTTGGAGTTTTTCCACGTTTGTTTTGGAATTTTAACCGTCGTGCAACCGAGCGTTTCATCACGGCTTATTTTTAAATCGGCTTCCGTTTCAACACTGGGGAGTTGCGGGTTTTTTGCCGTAAATAATTCCAGCACGGCCGGTGCATTGGCCGAGCCGATGGCGCGATTTTCCCCTGCGGAAATTTCCATGATTTCTTCCGCTCCCGCCCGTTGATCGACCGCGAGCGACAGAATCAATCGATCCGGCCAGAGTGCAATCTCCAATCGAGCGGCGCGATCAAACCGGACACCGGCAGCATCAATGAATTCAAGGCCTTCAATCGCGACATGCTGGAAAAAATGTCCGCTCTCCACGAACCGCACTGGAAAGAAAAAATCATCTTTCACCGCTTCACTGCGGCCGGTGCAAATAAACTTCTGCGTTCCGCGCCGAATCGCCAGTTGCAAGGCGATGGGCGGCAATTTATTCACTTCGTCCACGCCGTTGCCCAGCGCGCGTTGCATGTCCTGCGGTTTGGCAAATCTGCCAGCGTGAAGAATTAATAATTTTTTTGTCTCCACGGCCAAACCGATTGTGCCGCTTTGGAAACAGAGCACCGGTTCCGGTGGTGGGTTTGTGATCGCGTGAATTTTCTGCGGCCCATTCGCCCACCACATGAGAGTGAAATCTTTCGGTCGCGGCAGGAATGGCGTCAGGGGAGATTCGCCCCGAGCGGGACCAGTCAAAAAAAGGAGCAAAATTCCCAACCACGCTTTGCCCGCAAACCATGAATATTTTTCGAATTTCATTTGGACTCAAACACTCTCACAGATCTTCTGATGAAACGCAGCATGGAACCGATCAAGCACAACAAGATCAACGCGCATGGCCTTGTCTGTCGGCGTCTCGCGTATTTTTCCCGCCGGACGGGACGCCCAGCTTCGCCGCAAGTGTGGATGCCCACCACGATTCACGCGAAAACTGGACAAGCTAAATAAATCGTTGCAATTTGAAGGCATGAGCGATGAAGCGATGAATAATTTTACGCCGCGCGCACAACAAGTTTTGGCGCTGGCACGTAAGGAGGCCGACCGTTTTAATCACAATTTTGTCGGCACCGAACATCTTTTGCTTGGACTGATCAAGCTTGGGCAGGGTGTCGCCGTCAATGTCTTGCAGAAACTCGGCCTGGATCTGGAAACCGTCCGCATGGAAGTCGAAAAGCAAGTCGGCACCGGCCCTGACCAGAAGATGATCGGCAATATTCCTTACACGCCGCGAGTTAAAAAAGTTTTGGCGTTGGCCGCAAAAGAAGCCAAGGCGCTCAATCATACTTACGTCGGCACGGAACATATTTTGCTCGGCCTGCTGCGGGAAGGCGATGGCGTGGCGGCTCGCGTGTTGAAGAATCTCGATGTCGATATCGAGCAGACGCGCCAGGAAATTTTGAAGGAATTGGATCCAAATTTCGCCGGACAGGAAGAGGCTTCCGCAGCCGAAGCGGGAGCCGGCGGCGCGGCAGAAAAAGCACCCGAGAAAAAAGGCGAAGTTAAGACGCCAGCACTCAAAGCGTTCGGTCGTGACCTGACCGAAATCGCGCGCAAAGGCGAAATGGATCCTGTAATTGGGCGCCAAAGCGAAATCGAGCGCGTCATCCAGATTCTCTGCCGTCGCTCGAAAAACAATCCAGTTCTCCTTGGAGAAGCTGGCGTTGGCAAAACTGCCATCGTGGAAGGTTTGGCACAGGAAATCGCGCGCGGAAATGTGCCGGAGATTTTGCGTGAGAAACGGGTGATCACACTCGATCTCGCTTTGATGGTGGCCGGGACGAAGTATCGCGGGCAATTTGAAGAGCGCATCAAAGCGGTCATGGACGAAATCCGCCGCGCGAAAAATATTCTTTTATTCATCGACGAGTTGCACACGATCGTGGGCGCTGGTTCAGCCGAGGGAACGATGGATGCCTCAAACATTATCAAACCCGCTCTCAGCCGTGGAGAAATGCAGTGCATCGGCGCCACCACGCTGACCGAATATCGCAAATACATCGAAAAGGATGCGGCGCTCGAACGTCGTTTTCAAACGGTCAAAGTCGAAGCGCCGTCCGTGGATGAAGCGATTTTAATTTTGAAAGGTCTTCGCGGAAAATACGAAGAGCATCACAAGGCCGAAATCACCGACGCTGCGGTGGAAGCCGCTGTGAAATTTTCGGACCGCTACATCACCGATCGCTATCTGCCGGACAAAGCGATTGATTTGATGGACGAAGCCGGTTCGCGCTCCCGCATTGCCGCAATGACTCGCCCGCCGGAAGTCAAAGAAATCGAGGCCACCATTGAGGAAATCAAAGGGGAAAAAGAAAAAGCGATCAAGAACCAGGATTTCGAAGGCGCAGCGGCGATGCGCGACAAAGAGAAACACGCCAAAGAAAACCTCGAATCGGTCATCAATGCGTGGAAGAGCAGCCGCGAAGAAAAGCGGGTGGTCGTTGATGAAGAGGACATTTTGCAAGTCGTGGCGAAGTGGACCGGCATTCCATTGAAGCGCATGGAGCAGGGCGAAGCGCAACGATTGCTCGCGCTCGAAAATGAAATGGCCAAAACGGTGGTCGGCCAAAGAGAAGCTGTTGCCGCCATGTGCAAAGCGCTCCGTCGTTCGCGCGCCGATTTGAAAGATCCGAAACGTCCGATCGGCACGTTCGCATTACTCGGGCCGACCGGCGTCGGAAAAACGTTGCTCGCCAAATCTCTCGCGGAAACATTGTTCGGTGATGCCAAAGCGCTCATTCAACTCGACATGAGTGAATACATGGAGCGGCATAATGCGTCGCGGATGGTCGGTTCGCCACCCGGTTACGTTGGTTTTGAAGAAGGTGGGCAGCTCACGGAACAGGTTCGTCGCAAGCCGTATTCGGTGGTGCTCTTTGACGAAATTGAAAAAGCGCATCCCGACGTGATGAACATGCTTTTGCAGATTCTCGAAGAAGGCAAATTGACGGACAACATGGGACGCGTGATCAATTTTCGGAACACGATCATTTTGCTCACGTCGAATGTCGGCGCGGAAACGATCAAGAAACAATCGAGCATGGGTTTCTCGCCGATCAGCGACGAGAACAGTTACGAAAAGATGCGCGAGAAAATCATGGACGAAGCCAAGCGCACTTTCCGTCCTGAATTCTTGAATCGATTGGATGACATCATCGTGTTCCGCTCGTTGACCAAACCGGATCTCGTCGAAATTCTTAATTTGGAAATCGCGAAAGTATTTGAGCGGCTTAAAGGCAAAAACATCGTGCTGGAGTTGGACGAGAAAGCGAAAGATTTTCTCGTTGAAAAAGGATACGACCCGACGTACGGCGCGCGTCCGATGCGCCGGTCGGTCGAGCGGTATCTCGAAGACCCATTGGCCGAGGAAATTCTCAAAGGCAGCGTGCAAAACAACGAGCCGATTGCCGTCACCGTTGAGGAAGGCAAACTCGTCTTCAAACAGAAAGCGCCTCCGGCCGACGCGCTCTCCAGCCCGAGTTAAGCAGCGCGCTATTTACTATTCTTAAAGGAGCATCCGATTCGGAGGCTCCTTTTTGTTTTCAAGTAGGTATCACGAAACTTGATGTTGATGACGGCAAATTTGACTTGGTTTGACTATCAGGTATATGTGTAGCCCGTGGGTTGTGTTTATAGAATCATTGCTTTGTTGATGCTGGCACTTTGGTTGCCTGTTACTGGACATTGCACACTAGAAACGATTGAGGGCTTTGAATTTTTAAGTTGTCCGACTGACACGGCTTCAGATTCTCACTGTGACGATGATGGTTGCCAAACTATTGAATCGGCTACTTACAAGGTTCAGGACAATCACGCGGACTTTGCGGTCGCGATTTCATGTCTGGCTGGTCTCGATTATCTAGCGGCCTCGGCAGAACCATGTAGCGAAACTTTTTCCGTCTCTTCGTTAGTTCGTAATTCGCCCGAACTTCCAAAAACCTGGCAATTCATTCTTCGCACGGCCCTCTCGCCGCGCGCTCCTTCGTTGGTTTCGTAAACACGTCCTCTTTCTGAGGATTTCTTCCGTCGTTGAGGTGTGATTTCACGCCTCTGTTTTCCCAATTGTCCTGTGTGTTCGGTGAACCGTTGTATTTATGAACCAAAATTTTTTGAATCTTTCGTGGTGTGTTGTCAGTTTAAGTTTTTTCAGTTTAAACCCGCTCAGCGTGGCCGCAGAAAAGAGCGGCACAAATCAAGTCGCTCTTGATTCGCTCGGCCAAGAAGCGCTCGAAAAAAATCCTGAACTTAATTTTTACAAAGCGGAAATCGCCGCAGCCAAGGGTGAACGGCGAACGGCCACGGCTTTGCAAAATCCAGAGGTGTCCACGCAAGTTGGCGAGAAGCGCGTTCAGGCTGGAGGCGACGGTTTGGCGTGGTCGGTTTCAGTGCAACAAACCTTCGAGTGGCCGGGGCGTATTCCGTTGCGCAAAGCCATTGCCAATCGGCAAATCAAATTGGCGGAACTCGGCCTTGAACAATTTCGCGCGACGATAACGGGGCGCATCCGGACACTCGGCTTCAACCTTTTTGCGGCGCAGGAAAAAGCGGCGGCGGCGCGCGAAGTTGCCAATCGCTATCAGTCGTTGCGCGAAGTTTTGGTGCAGCGCGATCCGGCTGGGCTGACGCCGTTGCTCGAAACCCGCATCATCGAAGCAACCGAACTTACTTTGCAACGCATCGCGAGTGAATCGGAAGTTGAAGCGCAAGCCGCGTTGCTTGAATTAAATCAACTTCGCGGGCAGCCGTGGCAGGAGACGATAAAAATTGAGAAACCCAACTTCGCCTTCGCGCCTGCGCCCGATTTGGAAACGCTGCTCGCGGCGGTGCGAACGAACAATTTCGAAATACAATTGCGCCGCGTGGAATTGGAGCAGCAAGGTTTCAAAATTTCACTCGCCAAAAATGAGCGGTTTCCCGCGTTCAAAGTTGGCCCATATTTTTCTCAGGAAAATGCCGGGCCGCGCGAGGAAGTGGTGGGCATCGGCGTTTCGGTGCCGTTGCCGATTTTCAATCGCCAGAAAGGTTCCATCGAAACTCAGGAAGCGCGCAAGCTGCAGGCGGAAACTTCATTGCTTGTTACGCAACGCGACATTGAGCGGCAAGTCATCGGGAAGGCGCAACTTTACCAATCCAAACTTTCGCAAATGTCGAAATGGCGCGCGGACTCGGTGCAGCAATTCCAGGAAGCGGCGGCGTTGGCGGATCGACATTATCGGCTCGGCGCGGTTCCCATCAGCACCTATGTCGAATTGCAAAAGCAATATCTGGAAGCCGTCCAGGCCGTCCTCGACACGAAGAAGGAAGCGATTGAAGCGCACCAGGAACTTCAGCGGCTGACCGGTTTGAAATTCGCGCCGACGCCAAACGAGTCGAAACAAAAACCATAATCGCCTCGTTATGATTGATAAGATTTTGGAATTCGCGTTGCGCCAGCGCGCCTTGGTTTTGCTGGTCGCATTTGGACTTCTCGTTGCGGGGTTGTGGTCGGCTTTTCATTTGCCGATTGACGCGGTGCCGGACATCACCGGGGTGCAGGTGCAAATCAACACCGAAGTCTCCGCGCTGGCAGCGGAGGAATCCGAAAAGCTCGTCACGCAACCGATTGAAATTGAGTTGGCCGGTTTGCCGGGCGTTGAAGAAATGCGTTCGTTGACCAAGTTCGGTCTTTCGCAGGTCACACTTCAGTTCAAGGACGGCACGGATATTTATCGCGCGCGGCAACTCGTCACCGAACGGTTGCAAGGCGCGTTGGAACATTTGCCCCCCGGCGCCTCACCCAAACTCGCGCCGATCAGCACCGGCCTGGGCGAAATTATTTATTACACCGTCCAGTATCGCGCCGACGCAACGAACAAACCTGCGACGGAATTGGAACAACTCATCGAGCTAAGTGAAATTCAGGAATACGTCATCAAGCCACTTCTTCGCACGGTGCCGGGCATTGCCGATATCAACGAGAACGGCGGTTACGAACGGCAATTCGTCATCCAGCCAATATCGGAAGCGCTCGAAAATGTGAACATGACGTTCAGCGAGCTGGCCGATGTCATTGAGCAAAATGTGCAAAATGCGGGCGGCGGAATTATCAGTCGCGGCGGAGAACAACTGACGATTCGCGCGGTCAGTCGTGTCAGCAACGTGGCGGAAATTGAAAATCTTCCACTGAAATTTGGCGCGGCGGTGAAGCCGTTGCTCGTCAAAGATGTGGCCGAGGTAAAAAACGGAACGAAGTTTCGCACCGGGGCGGCGACTTTGAATGGCAAGGAAACGGTCATGGGGACAACGATGATGTTGACTGGTGAAAACAGTCGCGCCGTCGCGGAACGAGTCAAAGCACGCATTCAGGAAATTCAAACCAAACTTCCAGCAGGCGTGGAAATGCAAATTCAATATGACCGTTCTCAGTTGATTGACCGCACGATTGGAACGGTCAAAACGAATCTGTTCGAGGGAGCGATTCTGGTCGTGGTTGTCCTTTTAATTTTGCTCGGCAACTGGAGGGCCGCGCTCATCGTCGCAGCGGCGATTCCACTTTCATTTTTATTTGCGCTGGCCGGGATGGCGCGCTTTGGAATTTCTGGAAATCTGATGAGCCTCGGCGCGATTGATTTCGGTCTCATCATTGATGGCGCGGTGGTGATCGTGGAAAATATCGTGCGCCAGCTTGGTCAGCGACAGCACAAACTCGGTCGCGCGCTGACTGAGGAAGAACGAATGCGCACGGTTCTCGCGGCGAGCAAGCAAGTCGGTTCGCCCATGTTTTTCGGCGTGGTGATTATCACGGTTGTTTACATTCCACTGCTCGCGCTCACCGGCATCGAAGGGAAAATGTTTCATCCGATGGCGCTGACGGTGATGCTCGCCCTCGGTGGCGCACTGCTCCTCGCGTTAACACTTATGCCGGTGCTGTGCTCGTATTTTTTGCGCGGCAATATTCAGGAAGGCGACAATTTCGTTTTACGTTGGGTCAAGCGCGGTTACGAACCGTTGCTCAAGGGCGCGTTGAAAATGCGCTGGCTCGTGGTCGTTGCGAGCGTTGTGCTTTTTGCCGGTTCAATTTGGTTGTTCAATGGGCTGGGCGCGGAGTTCGTCCCCACCCTCGACGAAGGTTCCATTACCGCGATGCTCTACAAACCGGTCGGCATGAGTATGGAAGAATCATTGCGCACGGACATCGAAGTCTCAAACGAGTTGCTCAAAGAGTTTCCCGAACTCACGCGCATCTTCACGCGCATCGGCACCAGCGAAATTGCGACCGACCCGATGCCAGTAAATGAAAGCGACGTATATGTTTTCTACAAACCGATGAAGGATTGGCCGAGAACGAAAGGCCGCGCGACGAACAAAGAGGAATTGCGCGAACAGATCGAAGTCGTGTTGAAAAAAATCAATCCCGATTACGACATGCTTTTCGCGCAGCCGATTGAAATGCGTTTCAACGAAATGCTGGAAGGCACGAAAGCGGAATTGTCGGTGAAAATTTTCGGAAACGATTACGACATTCTCGAAAAACTTGCTGAACAAATTAAAGGCATTTTGGAAAAAACACCAGGCGTCGCACAGGTGGAATTCGAAACGGAAGGCCGCACGCCGCAATTGCAAATCAATGTGAAGCGCGATGTGCTTCAGCATTACAGCGTCCAAGCGCGCGAAGTGAACAAAGCCATTAATGCCGCGCTCGCCGGTCGCGAAGTTGGCAAAATTATCGAGGGGAATCGGCGGTACGATATTATCGTGCGAATGCCGGAAGGGCTGCGCGCCGACGATGAGGAAATTAAAAAACTGCCCTTGCGGGTCGGCGAAAGCGGCCTGCTTCCACTCGGCAAAGTGGTGGAATTTGAAACGCTGAAAACCGTGGAGCCGATTCAACGCGACGATGGGCAACGTCGTTCTGCGCTGATGGTAAATTTGAAAACGCGCGACATCGAAGGTTTCGTCAAAGCAGCTGAACGCCGCATCCAGCAGGAAGTAAAATTGCCGGAAAACTACATCGTCGAATTCGGCGGACAGTTTAAAAATCTGGAACAAGCGCGCGCGCGCCTCGCTGTCGTTGTGCCTTCGGCGTTGGTGCTGATTTTTATTCTGATCTTTCTGGCGTTCGGAAGTATTCGTCAGGCATTGCTGGTTTACTCCGGCATTCCGCTGGCGGTGATGGGTGGCGTTTTTGCGCTCTGGCTGCGCGACATGCCATTCAGCATTACGGCGGCGGTGGGCTTTATTGCGTTGAGCGGCGTGGCAGTCTTGAATGGCTTGGTGATGATTGCCTACTTCAACCAGCTTCGAGAAGAAGGCAAATCCACCCGCGACTCGGTTATGGAAGGTTCACTCACGCGATTGCGACCAATTTTGATGACGGCTTTCGTCGCGAGTTTGGGATTTATTCCCATGGCGCTGGCCACCGGCGCGGGAGCAGAAGTGCAACGCCCGCTGGCGACAGTTGTCATCGGCGGAATTTTAAGCTCCACCTTTCTAACGCTCATTTTATTGCCGGTGCTTTACGCATGGACGGAACGCCGCCGGGATGCAGACAATCAGGCGAAAGGAAATAAACAATTATGACGACATGGTTTTGGTATGCAATTGGTGCGGCCATCCTTTACGGCTCGCACCAAATTTTCACGAAACTCGCATCGAACGGCATCAGCGACGGTTTGGGTGGTTTCGCCGTGGAAGCGACCGCGACTCTGACAATTCTGGTTTATCTTCTCGTTCTTTACGTGAGCGGAAATTGGAACCAAAAAGCCAGCGCGTCGGGCATTTGGTATTCGGTGGCGACGGGTGTTTGCGTCGGCGTCGGAACCATTTTCTTTTTCTTACTTTTCCAAAAAGGCGGGCCGCTTTCGGCTGTGCCGATGGTTCTGGCGGGTGGCGCGGCGCTCATGGCTGTTGTCGGCATTTTCGTTTTCAAAGAAACGGCATCATGGCAAAGAATTTTGGGAATCGCGTTGTCACTGACAGGTTTGTTTTTGTTGAAGAAATAACCAAATCTTTGTGTCGAAACACGAATTCCAATCTCGGTCACAGTGGAGGAAGGCTAACTCGTATTCAAACAACAAGCCGCTCCCACCGACGCTCTCCCCAGCCCGAGTTGATTGAATCAACTTTCAAACCAGAACGGCGCTCGATTCGAGCGCCGTTTTCTTTGAGCATACGAGACTGGCTCGTCAGTTGGCTTTCTTCGGCACGGACTTCACAAAGTTGACTAAATCTTCGGCAGCAGTTTTTAACGCATCCGAAGCCGACGACTGCTCGGCACGCCGCACGGTTTCTGAAACATCAAGGTCGGTGGGTTGCTTTAATTCGAGTCGTTCACGACTAATCACCCGCGTGAATGGAACCAGACCTGTTCGCACATCCAACAACACCAGTTCGCATGTGCTGTATGCCTTTGCTTTGTCCTTGCTGAACGTTCGATACTGCGAATATGTATCGCTGCCCACTCGAAATACCAGCAACAAATCGGCCTGCATGCGCACGGCTGCTTCCCGGAGAATCGGGATCGATACACGGCTGGGCGTCAGAAGGGAAGGCAGTGGCGTTACTTCCATGATTTGATCCGACGCAAGAAGTGCATGTGAAAGCGTGTCCACTTGCGACTGTTGCAGCTTCAAATAATCTTCGTCCCGCCAATACGATCTACCGTAGTACCTTGATCCACCTTCCGCGTCGGGAAACTTCATCAACGCCAGCTTCGCTTTCGCCGGAAGCTCTAGTTTGCTCGAAAGAATCCGCCCAACTGCATCGTCGCTTAAAACCGCCTGGTCCGACGGAAACAACGATGTGGCGATTGGCTCTTTGGCTGCGTAATCGGCCGTTGCCATCATTGGCACGGATCCGTTCGGCATCTTGGCGCAGCCTGCAAGCAGCGCACCTGCAAAAGCGATTGCGAAAAATTGTGGTGATTTCATAAATTCCAAGCGGAGAAGTGATGGCGGCCAACCGGGAATCGGACGGCGAGGTCGCGTTCTAATTTGGTTCATGCGCCCGACGCTAGCCCCGGCTTTTCTCCTTGTCGAGGGATGAAATATAGTAACTCTTGGTGTTTCCAAAAATGAGCGGAACTAAAATTTCAGTGCGGTTTTATTCACCACGCGAATGCGGAGTTCGAGAGAGAATCGTCTTTCCCTCCGATTCAGTCTGGAACGTTGCCAATCCCCAAAGCGCGCATCTTGTCACTGCGCCAAAGCGAGCAACCAGAATCGTTTGGAGTTCCGTCTCGCAGGTCATTGGTGGTATTTTGCCTGACCGCCTAAAGGCAGAACTCCAAACGGTAGCAGTGTCAAGATGCGCCATCCCCAACTGATTTCCCATTGCGTCTAGTCAACCTACTTTTGCTTTGCTACGTTGCCGCGTCGCATGACAACTTTCGTCAGAAACCTGGTTTGGGATTGGCTCACGGGATTGGGCAGCCTCGCCATTCTTTGCAAAGAAATCTTTCTCTCGTTTTTGCGTTGGAAAGTTCCTCTCCGCGATTTCATTTACCAAATTTATTTCATCGGCGTGAAATCGCAGTCGGTCGTGCTCATTACCGGCGCCTTCACCGGCATGGTGTTGTGCGCGCAAACTTATTTCCAATTTCACAAAGTCAAAATGGATACCGCCACACTCGCGGTCGTCAGCGTCTCGATGGCCAGCGAACTCGGCCCGGTGCTCACTGCGCTGATGGTTGCGGGCCGCGTCGGAGCCGCCATCGCTGCGGAACTAGGCACGATGCGAGTCACGGAACAAATTGATGCGCTCCGCACTTTGGCTGCGCACCCAGTGGACTATCTGGTGGTGCCGCGCGTCGCCGCAACAGTGATTGCCATGCCCCTCCTGACGGCCGAAGCGATCACGGTCGGGATTGGCGCGGCTTACATGGTTGGGGTGCATTTGCTCGGCATTGATGCGACTTATCTCTGGGACAATATGCTGCGCTACACTGGCCCTGAAAGCTTGCTCACCGGTTATATTAAGACAGTCATTTTCGGAACCATCATCGCGGTAATCGGTTGCTACAAAGGATTGAATTGCCAACAGGGCGCGGAAGGCGTCGGTCGCGCCACAACGGAATCGGTGGTTTATTCTTCCATCACCATACTCATCAGCAACTTCTTTCTCACGCTGGTTTTAAACCGGATTTTGCAAGGCGAATGATCGAAGCGCGCGATTTGAAAAAACAGTTTTCGGAAAAACTCGCCGCTGACGAGCGCGACTTGCTCCGAGCTGATATGATTAGAAAACGATTGAAAACTGTGGCGCGTCTGAATCCGAAATCGAACGGCGGAAGCGCTCCGCTGGACAAAACAAACTAGCAAGGAAACAGGCGAACTCACGGACGAATCTACCTTGACAGTGGTTGGCTTCGTCCCTTCTGTAAGCAGCGAAAAAATAAAGCAGCCAGCAACAAACTAGAAATAAATTTAATCCAATCGTTAAAAAGAAAAAGAACCAGTCTCTCTTTTCTAACTCGACAGATAAAACCGCATCTAGTGAGTTTTGTGGATTATAAAAAACCGTAACAGTCTTCCCTATCGGAAAGCTGTTTACCACTGATTCAGGCGAACGCCCCCCCAATCATATCGATAGCGATTCGATTCGTAAACCATCCCATTTAAGTTGTAGGAATATCGAATGACAGCGACGGGATCTCGCTTTGCTACGCCGTTCCGATATGTGCTATTCGCATATCGAGTTCTACTCTCCAGAATAATACCTGCTGATTGAAGATAGCTTTTTGAAGCAGCCTGATGGCAAAAAGCGGGAAAGTAGCTAAAGTCGACAATGGCAATCGCGCAAGTTGCACAGCAGACAATGAAAGCAAAACCTATTCTCAATGATGACGGCATGTGGTGAGAGAACCGAGGGAAGACCGAGACAACCAAATTGCAGTATTTTAAATGTTCCTCTAAGGATTCTTTGTCACATCCTCAAGTCGAATCCAATCCATTCCGACGCCTGTTGAATTCGCGCCGCTATGACGTAGCCAGACAGTAATGCTCGTTACATTAGTCGGCAGTGTGATGTTTTTGATTTCCAAGCCGGGGCCTAGGTAGTCCGACGCGCGTTTCTCCCAATTACCTTTTGTGGTCGCACTAGGTTTGTATAGCGCGACACGTCCTGCAGCAGTTCCTTTACTTCCATTTGGCAGCGCAGCGGTTCCAGCAAGTTGAGCCACCGACAAGCTCTTACCATTGGAATTATCAAATGCCGCATGAAAGGAGTATGCCCAATCATTCGTGCAGGCATCCATTGCTAAGGTATTCAAACGGACTTCAACTTTAAATGTGTGGCCCGGTTTCAATCCCAAAAACCTTCTCCAGATACCGCCCTGTACGCCTTTGGGAGTGGTTTTGATAATTTGGTAGAAAGGCTTGTCATCTGGAAACTCAATATAACCTTTCGGTGTTACTTCCGGCTTGGTGCCTTGTTCAAATTTTACTGCATTAGGATCGTCGCTGTCGGACCAGGCACTCCAGTTAGGTGCGACTCCCATATAAAATGGGAAAGCATCTAGCTCCTGTTGTGAATTGGTCGAAAGATTGATACTGACAGGAGGAGAAATCATCTGTCCACGGCGCATGACAACGCCAATCCAATAAGGAAAAAGTCCGCCCGTCTCACGTTGCTTCCAATCGAACACACAATTTGTTGCTCCTGGAGGAAGTGCCTTACCGCTAACCTCAATATTGTCGTATTGATTAGATGGATTGAGCCAAGATAACACGATCTGGTTCCTTTCGGCATCATAAGAACCGCTGAACGATAGCGCCGACTCTAAAATTGCAAATCCTTTATCATTACCTGTCAAGGCGTAAAGACCGCCGCGAAGCGTCACGGTGTTATTCGTCAACTGCACGTCAGGCACCATTCGTGGAATCCTTTTGATAACTTTGATAGATTGGTCGCCATACCATCCGAACGGA
Organism: Verrucomicrobiota bacterium; assembly: GCA_043775015.1. Classification (GTDB taxonomy): domain Bacteria; phylum Verrucomicrobiota; class Verrucomicrobiia; order Limisphaerales; family CANJXF01; genus CANJXF01. The sequence goes on along the minus strand of JAYVSV010000115.1, from coordinate 2,904 downwards.
TCGGATCGCTCAATCTCCGCCGCCAATCGCTTCATCACAATCTCACCGGATTCGCCATTAGTCGTATGGACTGAGACAAATCGAGGACAAAATTGCTGAACTAAAGTTACACTCAATATACCTCCTGTAGCAGTTCCATTTAAAGTGATTTGTTGTCGAGGCGCTTGAGCTCGGCTCTCGCACCCACAATTCGCAATGATAATCAAAAGCACCACGAGAAAGCGATCGCGATGCGCGTGAAAATCGATCTGCTCATTTTTTGTCTTTTTCATAAACAAGCATCTATTTTACAAATCAATCGGGATCCAGGGGTGGAGTACAAGTAGCATTGTCAGCGTTATATAAATTGTTCGGATTGCCCCATGATCCAAGCCAAGCCCCACATGGACCATTGCCGCCAAGACAATTCACAGGGTCTCCTGTCTCGCTAATACAATCGAAATGGAATACTATCCAAGAATAAAATGGGTGATACCAAGCGTCATCGGCAGTGCAATGCCAAGTTGAATGAAATCGACAGGAACCCATCGTCTTTCGGAAATAAATATAATTTTCTGCTAGTCTAAAACAGCACCTTCCAACTCTGGTCTCATTATAATAGGTATAATAAGTGCCGTCCTCACAATTGACGTATAAAGTGTTACCGCATTGATCTTGATAGGTGTCTGATACTTGCTGAACGCCGCCACCTTTAAGACAATACCTATCGACAAATATTGGCGACCATTCCCCTTGCGGACTAAGATCGGATTTCAATATGATCGTCTTCGTCGAAGAACCGGCCGTAACCGTAAAGGTGACGGGACCATTCAAAAGATTTGTCTTTGCAATCTTGTGTGTTTTCCGGTCAATTTCCACACCACCCGTAAAAGTCCAGCACCCCGGCAAGTCTGCCGCATTGAGGCCAAGGCAATCTGCTGCTGTGATAATTGCATCTCCGCCGCAGGGACAGACCCTGTAAACGGCAGGCTCGTTGGTTCCGGAAATTTTAGTTCCTTCGCTTGTTAGAGAACTCACTGCTTCCACCGAAAAATCCTTTGAAATTGCTAAATCCGCTGTCTCTGAGCAGGGGCTGGAATTGGTGTAGCTCAAATGAAATGTTACGGTGCCGCTGCCGCAGTTGGTTGGAGTAAAGGACGCGTCTAGTCCGTTTCCGTTTGTGCAAAAGCTGCCGGGACCGCTGACTTCCCACGAACTGCTTTGAATTCCGGCCGATGCGGGGAGGTTGGTCACAACGTCGGGACAATTATCGTAGGAAAATGTCGTTTTGGTTTCACCGTTAATATTCGTGTAAGATGCCGTAAGGGAGACGTTGTTGGAAACACAAACCACGGTTTGCCCGGTCACCGTCGTGAATTGCATGCTTGGCTGGGTAACGCACACTTTATTGGTGGATATTGGCTTGCAGAGTTCATTGTTGTTTTGGGCAAGCATAGCGTTTGCCGTTACACAAATCAGGCCCGCCATCAAAAACTTTTGGAACATTTGTTTTTTCATGGGCTGATCCTGTTTATGCGTTCAAAAGAGCGAGATTCGTTTGCACTACTAATAATTGCTTACGGAGCGTTTCGGCAGAGATACCGGTTTGCGAGGGAACCAGTGAAAGGTCCAATCCGGCTTTCAGGCACAATGCGGCACCTAGCAAATCGCGCTTCCAGTACAAGCTGCAATCTTTCCCCAAACAGAGGATCAGTTTGTCGGCATACGCAGCAGCCTGAGTCGCGTTGCCTTGTTTCCAAGCCTGTAATCCAAACCAATAATAAGCGGAACCCGTCCACTCGTGAGTAGGGGCGGCTTGAATCGTTTTTCGATAACTCGAAAACATGGCTGGAAGATCGCCTTGCAGACGTTTCAAACTCGCATACGTGTTGCCAAGAATTGCGTAGCCATGCGGTGGGGTCGCGGCATCGTTCAGAAACGAGAGAATAAATTGTTCAGCCTCAGTGAAACGATTCAGATCACGGTATCCGCGAAAAACAAGTTCCAGATAATACCAATAATCCTCTCGTTCCGACCAAAGCCACGGCTTCTGTGCTGCGGTCAATCGCGACCATGTCGAGATAACCGTGTCACTCTTATGAAAATCATTGCTGGCCCGGCGACAGAACTTAAAAAGAATATTTATCGCAGCCGAAGGGTGCTTACAGGCATCAAAAGTCTGCCAAGCGAGTTGCTGGCCCCGCTCGAACACTTGCATTGCAAAATTCTTCTCCAATTTTGAGCGAAGAATTTGTCGCGCGAGATCAAGAACTAGTTCGTAATCCTGTACCAACGGCAATGCGGCCTCAATCTGCGGACGGGCCTGAATCACCAGTTCAGGCTGATTGGCGCTGACCACTTCGCGCGTCCATTGCAGTAGCGCGTATAGCTTCATCCTGGCCGGAAACAGGGTGTTCTGGCTATAACTCCAATAACTTTGCGCGGCGCTGACGTGGTCGCCTTGATTGCTTTGTAATCGCGCCAAAGCCCACAGGGATTTTCCCTTGGCCGTGACACTGGCGTTCGTGTCGGTGGTGTTCCGTTGGAAAAGTGGAACAGCTACGTCAGCATGACCCGCCTTTTGACAAGCCAGCGCAATTCCGTGAGTGAAGACCGGCCCTAGTTTGTTTCCAAAAGAAGTCGCACCTTGGGCGATCAAAGCGTCAAGATTTGGAGTCTGGTTCAGAGCGAATGAAGTCGTCACCGCTTCCTTGGTGGCAGCGAGCCATTCGGTCGGACTGATTCCCGGCGTCTGCAAAAGGCTTTGCGCCGCTGCTTGCCGTGCGGCAGGCAAAGCGTTTTTGAGATGCACGTCTGCCAGAATGAGTTGTCGCGGGGCGAGCAAACCAGGACAAGTCGTGTAGTTAGCAAACCAGGACTCTGCTTGTCGGCACGTCCCGTCTTTGAGGAGGGCGAGCGAAGCGA
>JAYVSV010000114.1:0-26480 GCA_043775015.1 Verrucomicrobiota bacterium | reverse complement strand
ATTCGTCGTAAGAGTCGAAAAAATATTCGTGATGTAAACCGGCCCATTGGTCGGACAGTTGGTGACGATGCCATTGGCGCGATAAGCGCCGAACGATTCCGAATCTGAAAGCAACGCTTGTTGCTCCTGGCGATACTTGGCGGCGGCGGCTTTCTGAGCCTCTTCTTCTTCAGCGGAAATCGGACCCAACGCCACCGTCCTGCTCATGGCATTGAAATAAAATCCCTGTTCCTTCGCTGCCGGCGGTCGCGCGAAAAAATAAATTTCATCAAACTCCCCACCCGCAGTGTCCATTCCAGTGATCGTGCTGCCGATGGCAACGCCGCTCGATCCCGCAGAGGTCGCCGGCACACCCGCGCCTTGAGCGACCACTTCTCCATCGATCCATAATGCGGTGGCGCTTGTTCCATAATCCAGCGTGAGCAAATGCCATTCGCCAGACTGCCACGCGATGCCCGCTTTAAAAAAAGCTACTGCGCCTTGACTGCCTGGCCCGCTCAAATAAATCGCCGAACCGTCGCCCGTGACGTCAATCGACCAATTCACGGCTACAGAATTTTTTTGAAGAACCGTGAATTCAAGCAAACGCGCACTGTTTCCCGGCCCGCCCTCTTTCGCCAGTGAGTCACTCGTCCAATCCGGCTTGAACCAGAAACGAATCGCTCCGTTCCCGCAGGCCACATTCGTTTTCCCATTTTCATCCAACGCCGGAACCACGAATGGCGTGAGCGAATCGCCACCTCGTTTCAGCGCATAACCCGACCAGCTTTCGTGTAATTCGCCGCCCGAGATTTTGTAAAATTCGTTCGTCACGCCCGCATAAAACGGAGCATTGAAGTCCAGCCCATAAAGCACGGCAGATTCGGGAAAGGGTGGCAGCGGCGCTCTTGGTCTGGCAAACACTGTAAACGATAACGAAGATATCGCAGCTACCAAAATCGTTACTCCCGACCTGAGGAATTTCATCAAGGACAAGGCAAAAACATCTAAAGAGTTCTGTCAAGACTATTGTCTGTGGCAACCGCGCAAAGTGGATTGCCACAATTGGTTGAATGCAAACTTTGGATCTTGCGACGGCTTTTGGGGCAGTGTTGCAAAAGCACCGAAGGCAAAAAAAGTTTTCGCAAGAAGCGTTGGCTGAAAAGGCAGACATCCATCCCACGCATGTCAGTTTGATCGAACGTTTCGAACGAAATCCCAGTTTGAACGTCGCGCAGTCGCTGGCCAAAGCATTAGGAATGAGTTTGTCAGATATGATTCGCGAAGCAGAAACCTTGGGAGATATTAGAAGACCAGATACCCGGCACAAAGGCTAAGACGCATTTTTCCCGCCATTCGGCATTTCACACAGGCTGAAAAATAACGGGTTTTTCAACTAAACTCACGGCGACCTTCGAGCGCGCGGCTCAAAGTTATCTCGTCCGCAAATTCCAAACCGCTTCCGGCCGGCAATCCGTGCGCGATGCGTGAAATTTTCACGCCTTTTCCCGCGAGACGTTTCGCGAGGTAAAAACTGGTCGCGTCACCTTCCACGTCAGTGCTGAGCGCGATGACAATTTCTTTGATCGGCTCTTTGGAAACGCGAGATTCCAGCTCGGATATGCGCAAATCTTCCGGTTCCACTCCATTCAATGGAGAAATTTTCCCGCCGAGCACATGAAATTTTCCGCGAAAAGTTCCGGCCTTTTCGATGCTGATGAGGTCAACGGGACGTTCGACCAAACAAATCAAGCTCGCATCGCGACGAGAATCGTCGCAGATGGAACACGGAGTTTTTTCAGTCAATGATCCGCAGATTTTACAAAGTTGGATTTTGTCGCGCGCCGTGACGAGTGAATGGGCAAGTTGGCGGACTTGATCGACTTCGCTTTGAACTAAATACAGGGCGAGCCGTTCGGCGGAACGCGGCCCGATGCCGGGCAATTGGCCGAGAGCTTCGGTGAGTTGAATAATTGGTTCAGGAAGAGAACGCATGGCGGTAGCAATGATTCGATGGACTCAATCCGTGAAATTGTCCGCCCTCACCCTGTCCCTCTCCCCCCAGGGAGAGGGAACATAGATCAGCCATTTCTGATTTTTCGGATGATTTTGCAACTGATCCGCTCGCTCGTATTTCCATGTGGCTGAATATAATTCTCCCTCTCCTCGGAGGAGAGGGCCGGGGTGAGGGCGAGCGTTTCATTTCACGAAGTCTGACTTTCTCTACATCATTCCCGGCAAATTAAATCCCGCCGTGGCCTTGCTCATTTCGGCGTTGGAGATTTCCTTGGCTTGCGTGAGCGACTGGTTGACCGCGCCGAGGATCATGTCCTCCAACAAATCGGCGTCGGAAGGGTTGAGCGCTTGCGGATCGATTTTGATGGAGGCGAGCGTGCCGTCACATTTCGCGACGACTTTCACCGCGCCGCCGCCACTGGTGGCTTCAACGGTGCGGGCGGCGAGTTGCGCCTGGATTTGTTCCATCTGCTCCTGCATTCGCTGAGCTTGCTTCATTAATTTTCCGATGCTGGACATATTTTAGTTGAGAGTTGGAGAGTTGAGGGTTGAGTGATTAAGAACGGACATCGACGATTTGACCTTTGAAAATTTCCAAAGCTTTTTGAATCAACGGATCGTTTTTGAAATCGTCTTTATTAAACGGGACCGATTCAGTTTTGGTTTTCACCGGAGCCGGTGGCGCGACCGGTTTCGGCGCGGTAGAGGAAGCAGCCGCTTTGACTGGAACCGCCACAACGGGTGCTGGGTTTGCCGGTTGAGCACGGCTGGTCGGCATTTCTGCTTTAACAAATTTCACCTGCGAATTCGGAAAGCCAAGCTCGCTCAGCTTGGTTTGAACGAGCGCGTGATTTCGCGCGTTATCGACGAGCGCAATGTGATCCGCAAATTCCGGGTCGAAACCGATCGTCAGAATATTTTTTCCGAACGAGACGGGATGCGCTTCCACAAAATAAGCGCGCACGAATGGGCTGGCGCGGCCAATCGATTCCACGAGTTGCGCCCAAAGTTGCTGCAAATCGGTATCGCCGGGTGAGACGGGCGAGGCAACTTCAGCCAAGGTTTGTGAAACCGGTTCTGCTGCTTTCGGCAGCGGTTTTGGTGCGGCTGGTTTTTCCACAGAACGCGCGGGCGCAGCCGTTGGAACAGGCGCGGTTACAGCGGCTGGATTTCCTGAACGCAAACCCTGGAGCAGTTTCAACACGGAATCCAAACTGACTGCGTTGCGCGCGTCGATTGCTTTTAACAGCGCAACTTCGATCAGAATTTTTTTCGAAGCAGCATCGCGAAGTCGGCCTTCGCAATCGGTCAGCACTTCCATGATGCGAGTCAGCGCATCAGACGTCAGCGAGGCGGACTGTTCTTTCAGCACGGCGGCTTCGGTTTCTGTCACTTCAAGAATGCGCATATCGCCTTTGGAAACCTGAAAAATGAGCAGGTTGCGAAAATGGTTGAGCAGTTCAGAAAGTAACCGGCCCAAATCTTTTCCCTGCTTGGCCAGGTCATTAAATTCGCGCAAGGCGGGTTCAATTTCGGCGGCCAACAATGCACCAGCCAGCGAGTAAATCTGACTTTGCGCAGTCAATCCAAACATCGACAAAACGTCGGCTTCGGCAATTTCATTTCCGCAAAAGCTGATGAGCTGATCGAGCGTCGATTCCGCATCGCGCATCCCGCCATCCGAACCGCGCGCGATCGCGTGCAGCGCCGCGTCGTCAATTTTGACGTCCTCCTTTTTCGCAATGTAGCCAAGGTGCGAAACAATGAGCGCGGAAGGAATCCGTCGCAGATCAAAACGCTGGCAGCGAGAGAGAATGGTGGGCAAAACTTTCTCCGGCTCGGTCGTGGCAAACATGAATTTCACGTGCGCCGGCGGTTCTTCCAAAGTTTTCAGGAGCGCGTTGAACGCTTCCTTCGTAAGCATGTGAACTTCGTCGATGATGTAGATTTTGAATTTCGAACCGGCGGGAGCGTATTTCGCGGTTTCACGCAATTCGCGAATTTCATCGATGCCACGATTGCTCGCGCCGTCGATTTCCATCACATCAAGCGAACGGCCTTCGGTAATTTCATTCGCACGCGGATCGTCATCGGGAAAATCTATTTTCGGTCCGCCCGTGCAGTTGAGGCATTTGGCAAAAATCCGTGCGATAGTCGTTTTGCCAGTGCCGCGAGGGCCGACGAAAAGGTAAGCGTGCGCGATGCGATTTTGCGTGATGGCGTTGGAGAGGGTCTGCGTGACGTGCTCCTGTCCGACGACATCCGCGAAACGTTGCGGGCGATATTTTCTGGCTATGACTTGATAACTCATGCGAATTGCGAATTTCGAGCGTCGAATAATGCCAGATTGAGAATTAATTTCTCATTCGTAATTCGTCATTCAAAATTAAGAAAAGCCAGGGTGACCACGGCGGATGCGGAACAAACTACCGTTGCTGCATTCCTGCCCTGGCGGGGTTCGTAAGTCCGCATTCCATGGGCCCTGGCAAATTCGGTGGTCAAAATAATGTCGCGTCACGGGGGCTTCAAGTTTTATCGCTGTTCACCTCGACGAATTTTGCTTTCGACTCCGTGTTCACAAGAATGTCGCGACAAAAATCTTTTCAACCCAGGTGGCTACGATCCGATTCTCAAGCAATTGAATAACTTGAAAGTGCATCATCTCACGATGGAATTCACCGCGCCCGGCGCGGGCGACATGGCCGTTTTCAAAAAGCTCCGGGAAGATTTCGAGATCGGTTTAGGGTGCGTGAGCGTTGCCCCCGGCCAAGTTGATTCGGCCGAAACCATCGTCAGCCGCGTGAAACAAGCGTGTCAGTTTCTCGCCCCGAAACGGATCACGTTGAATCCCGATTGCGGATTTGCGCCCGGCTCCGGCGCAGTCGTCAGCATCGACGAGGCGTATCAAAAAATTCGCAATGAAGTCGCAGCGGCGGAAATATTGCGGGCGCAGTTTTAGCAGAAAAAGCTTTTAAGGTGACCTTTCCCGCGGCCAACGTTCCCAAACAATTCCGGCGCCGATGCCTCCAACCGCAGCAGCCATTGCAAGCACCATGGGATAAATGTCTGTTTCCGCGCCTAAATGAAAACAAACAAACGCTGCCAGAGCGCCGACGGTTACGCATAGCATTAGGCGCCACCAACGCAACCAATTGACGCAATTGACGATTAACGCCGACCGCGCGAATTTTTTAATCGCCAACTCATGGCATTAGAAAAATGGGTCGCGCTGGTACGAAACTATCTTTCCGTCCGGCCCAAATACAAAATTAATCTTGCTTGAAAGACCATTATCCGGGTCTGCGCCAGTCGGCAACATATCAACAAAAGCTCCCCCCCCTAACGCACAGGCTGCACCCGTTGGTTTTATAACGCATTCATTCAGTTTGAATTCGACGCCAGAATCAGCCTTCACCATCCGAATTATTTCCTCTCTGCTAATAGGAACTGATAGGTCGGGCATGACTCCAGACGGAGGCAAGGAATTTAGTGTTTTCGCTGCTAGACGAGCCATCATGTAAAAGACCATGGCCGTTCCTTTTCTATCCTGAATGGTGAAAGTCGTGTCGTTTATCATGAAAGTGTAGAGATTGGGACCAAGACGAGAATGGAACTTTTCAAGTGTTACCTCCTCTGGGCGAAACAAGACATGTCCTTCATAAGCCTTGCACCACTTCTCAACAGCCGGCTTAAATTTTTCGGTGTACTTTTTGGCAAGTTCTTCCTTCTCTGCTTCCGTAAAATCAGCCGCCCGTGCAGCCCGGCCAAGCACCTGTAATCTTGCGCCGGAATTAGTAGGCGTAGATGTTCGCTCCGAGTCAGAGGAGACAAGGGGCAGAACAAATCGCTTCTCCTGAAGCCGTGAAGGGTTGCTCCTCCACACGTAGAACAATATACACAACCCCAATAGTCCCACTATTATCAAGATACCGCCTCGGAGTCGCATCAATTATAATGAGTTAATTGTTTTTTACGTGACTGACGTTGAGATTCCTCAGTTCATCATCATAGATACTGGAGTACACACATCTTTTGAATCCTCGCAGAATTGGAAGGGCGTTGGTTAGTTCTGAATACCTGCCGACGGTAGCCCTGGCGGCGAAGTCGAAGGAATAAGTTGGATCGCAACCGCCAGGATACTGGTTCTTACCACATACCCAAGTCTGGTCCAGAAACTCCGCGACTTCGCAGGTTACTTTGTTCTCATTGTTATTCAGTCCAAAATTTCCTTGAGCAAGAAGACCACCGAAGAACAGACCGCAATTCTTGTACATTAAACCGTTCTCCTGCTGTGCCGTAGGAATAATTCCACAGGCGTCAGACCAGTTAGGATAATCGGCAGCGACTTCTTTCATTAAGACAGCTCCGCTGTAACAAGCCCATAGAGCCGCTTTCCTCAATCTCCATTTCTGGTGATCAGGGTAGCCTCTGCACCATGACTGCAAGTCCTGAGGGTCAAAGAAATCATGGAGGTAATCTCCGCCCCCGATTGTCGCGCCGCTTCCGTGAGACTGCGCAACTGTCAGTTCGGAATAAAAGACATTGGTTAATCCCCTCATTATTTCTTTAAACTGAAGAGAGTAAGCCGTGTACGGATGACATTGCGCTCGGTTGCGGTTAGTCCCAACAATGCCCGGAGTATATTGCGTCAAAGATAAAGATTGGTACTGGTCATTAAAGAGGTTCACAAGGTCTTGTTCAATGACTTGAGCCGCTTTATTATTTAGGTATAACCCCGTCGCGTCTGGTTCCTCCCACTGATATGTCAAGAAGCATCCCGCTCCCGGCCTTATCCCGGCGCGGCCTATCTTGTTCGTGAAAGTCAGCGTGGTGGGATCGAACGCCGTAAAGGTCACGACGTAGGTATCATTTGAATAAGGGGTCACGCCATCGGCTTGGGTAAAATTCCACGGGATCGCAATTGTAGCCGCATACGGAACGTACCCTGCATAACTGGCGACGATCTGGCCGTTCGAGGGGTCGGTGATGCTCGCTTCAATCTGCTGCGCCTTGTCGATTACGAACAAAATATTATTTGTCCCCACGTCGGGCGAACAGTTATCGCTGGCGAATAGGAGATACGTATCGTTCTCAAACTCGAGAGGCAGCGAGGTAATGCCCGAAAAAAAGAGCTTGGACTTGTCCGGCGGATTTGTCGGGTTATAGACGCGCGCGTTGTTGTTAAAAGCTTCCGCATAGACGTTGACCAAACCTTCAGGATTATATTTTGTGTTCAGGCTGATGGTGTTGCTCGCTCCCAAATTGTATCTTGCCGGAAGTCCATCTATGTTCATCGCAAATTGCACATTGGTAACGCCGCTCAAGTCCATAATGGAAACCTGGAGCGTGATGACGTTGCTCACCACAGCATAGGGCTGCGCGCCGGTTAGCTCGATCTGCGGGCCTGCATAGGCGATGGCGCGATAAAACCCATTGCAGTCTCGTGCGATGTTTGAAACCTTGAAATACATTGGGTCGGTGACTTTCCAGTTCGGCACCGTGCCTTGAGCCAACCATCCGTCCTGACTGTTGGTAGTGTCGGACAAGCTGATATTTTTCCAGACAGGCGTCTCCACCTTGTCGCAAATTAGCAGCGCAAAATCGCGGTCAGTTTCCGTTAAGTAATTGAAGTGATTTGCTTTGATAACGATAGAATTTTCCCCGTACGACGCGACTTGGAGCGTTGAATTTGTATCGGTGGTGTTAGGAAATGCAATCAATGCGTTGTAGAGGTTTGTGTCTGTCTGAGCCACTGCATTCGTGTCAATCAACGAAAATACTTGGTTCATGAATTTTATGTAGTTCCGATTCGTGTTAATAGAGCCGCCGGAACTGTTTGTGCCGCCACCGCCACCGCCCGGCGTGGGCTGGGCGAAAGATGATTGACCCAACATTACTCCCATCAGTAATGCCACAGTAATACACCACCGCATGGACTTTGTTATTTCTTGTTTGTTGGTTTTCATGTTTTTTTCCTTTTTTTGGCATCAAACCCGATGCGCCCGTATTCCTGTTTAATTTGATGTTTCGCTTTATCCACAACCGCCCGAAAGCGGCTCGACTGTGACTATCGTCACATCCTCTGTCAAGTGTCTTTCCGGCTATGGCTAAAGCGTGCGAAAAGACAGCTTACGAGATGCGATTGTTTCCAATGCGATGCGTCTCCTGCGTGAAGAGCGTGAAAAGCGCGGGCTTTCCATGAACGTTGTTGCCCAACGCTCCGGCCTTTCCCACTCTATTGTCAGCCTAATCGAGCGAGATTTGCGGAATCCCACGTTAGATACAATGTTACGAATCGCCGAAGCCTTGGAAATTGATTTGGGTAAAATCATTACGCAGGCCGCGAAAACTGCTTCTGAACAAAAGGCGAAGTGAGTTTTGGTCGTGAGCGATGATCCCTTTCCACACGCTGCAGCACGAACCAAATCTGAATCAAGTTAGAAGACCAGAGGAATCAAGCATTGCAAAAATTGCATTCATCATAAGAGATTCCCCAAAATTGGTTACACGCCAAAATTAACCAAACAGGGTAGAAAACACAACCAATTCGAAACGAGATTCATCCATTGGGAATTCTTCCGGAAGAACGCTAAAAAATATTTCTTGTTGGCAGCCGAAGATTTAGCAACGAAACTTCGACTTTAATTTATATGGCTGAAGGCAAGAAACACATTTACGACGAGAGCAAAATCAAAACGCTGTCGTCATTGGAGCATATCCGTCTGCGCACCGGGATGTACATCGGGCGCATCGGCAACGGGTCGGACCACGACGACGGTTGCTACATTTTGATGAAGGAAGTGATTGATAACACGATCGACGAATTCATCATGGGCCACGGCAAGGAGGTGCAAATTGCGCTGGAAGGGAGCGTCGTTTCCGTGCGCGATTTCGGGCGCGGCATTCCGTTGGGCAAAGTCATCGAATGCGTTTCTCAAATCAACACCGGAGCGAAATACAATGACGATGTTTTCCAATTCAGCGTCGGATTGAACGGGGTCGGCACGAAGGCGGTCAACGCGCTCTCGAAGGAGTTTTTTGTGCGCAGCCATCGCGACGGAGAATTTGTCGAAGCCACGTTTAAGCAAGGCAAGCTGAAGAAAGAAAATCGCGGCAAAACGCCGGAGCCGGACGGCACTTTTATTCGCTTTGAACCTGATCCCGAAATTTTCAAGAACTCCGAGTTTCGCAATGAATTTATCGAGAAGCGGTTGCGCCATTACAGCTATCTGAACGGCGGGTTTAAATTGCTTTTCAACGGGCAAACGTTTCAATCGCGCCGCGGTTTGATGGATTTGGTGTTGGAAGATTTGAAGACGGACAACAGCGAGCCGATTTATCCCCCGCTCCATTACACGAGCAAGACTTTGGAATTTTGTTTTACGCACACCAACAGTCGTTACGGCGAAACTTTTTTCTCGTTCGTCAATGGCCAATACACTGCGGATGGCGGCACGCATCTCAGCGCATTTCGCGAAGGATTGCTCAAGGCGGTGAACGAACATGCAAAGGGCAAATTCGAAGGCGACGACGTGCGCGAATGCATGATTGGGGCGGTGGCGATTCGTTTGAAAGATCCCGTTTTTGAATCACAAACGAAGAACAAATTGGGCAACACGGAAATACGCTCCGACCTGGTCAATACGGTTCGAGAAGAGTTGCTGCACTTTTTCAATCGCAACAAGGAAGTCGCAGAAAAAATTCTGGGTAAAGTTCAAGACACGCAGCAGTTGCGCAAGGAATTGCAGGAGGTCAAAAAGCTGGCACGGGAACGAGCGAAGGCGATCACTTTGCGCATTCCGCAGTTAAAAGATTGCAAGGTTCACTTCAATAAAGCGAAGGACAAAGGACGCGGCTCAATGGTTTTTATCACGGAGGGACAATCGGCGGCGGGATCGATTGTGAGCTGCCGCGACGTCAATACGCAGGCGATTTTCGTGCTGAAAGGAAAGCCGCTCAATGTCTGGGATCTCAAGCGCGACATCGTTTATAAAAATGACGAAATGTACAACTTGATGCGCACGCTGGACATCGAGGACAACATTGAAAATTTGCGCTACGAAAAAGTCATTCTTGCGACCGATGCTGACGTGGATGGGTTGCATATTCGTAATTTGTTGATCACCTATTTTTTTAAGTTTTTCGAGCAGGTTGTGCATGACGGCCATCTTTACGTTCTCGAAACTCCGCTCTTCCGCGTTCGCGACAAAAAGGAAACGATCTACTGCTATAGCGAGGCGGAACGTGATGAGGCTTCCAAGAAAATCGGGAAGAACTCCGAGATCACGCGCTTCAAAGGGTTGGGAGAAATTTCTCCAAATGAATTCAAGCAATTCATTGGAAAAGAAATGCGCTTGAGCCAGGTGGAGTATTCGCCGAAGCCTGCTTCAACGGGTGTGTTCACTTTTTACATGGGGAAAAACACACCGCAGCGCAAAGATTACATCATGGAGAATCTGGTCGTGCCTGTGGAGGATTAGCGCCGGTTTGGACTCAGCCTCCTTCAACTCCACAACCAACAACACTTCGAAACAAGGCTCGTCGATGTTCAATCACTCTTTGTCAGCGCATTTTGAAACAGAGAGTTCATTGGCTATTTTTCTTTGAGTTCTACTTCGCCGCTCCATTGCGGAGGAGGAGGTTCCATGCGGAAGTGTTCGATTTGGTGCAGGAAAAACAACGTCGGGCCGTCTTTGGGCGCAATCTCCAACACGCCAAGGAACGCCGTTTCCGCCCGGTTAAAATATCCGCTCTGAAAAAGTTGCAAAGCTTCGGCAAAGGCTTCGCGCATCGGCCGTGAAGCTTCCGCTCGATCGGGTGGGCCAACGAGTTGAAAAACGTCCACGCTTCGTTCAAATCCTTTGAGCCGGAATTTGCCGAGGGCGCGGCACACCAGCCGCCCTTCGATTCCCGCCTGGGTCTCGCCCGTGATGAGGACTTCCGTGCCGAGATATTTGTTCAAGCCTTCCATGCGGGAGGCGAGGTTGATGTTTTCGCCCAGCGCGGTGTAATCCACCCGTGCCGTGCTGCCGAAGTTGCCGACGTTGGCCACGCCGGTGTGGAGACCGATGCGCGTGATGATCTGCTGGTTGTTCATGAACTGGGGAGGTTGATCGCGGAAACGAAGCGCGGCTTCGCAGGCGCGCAGTTGGTGATCGGCCTGCAAGTCGGGCGCATTCCAAAACGAAAAAATAGCGTCGCCAATATATTTAACGATGGTGCCGTCGGTGTGATGGATGCATTGCGTCACGGCGGACTCGAAATATTTATTCATGTGCAATGCCAGCTCGTCAGAATCCATGCCTTCGGAGATGGAGGTGAAACTGGCAATGTCGCTGAACAAAATCGTGAGGGTCTCTTTTTTGGCGCCGGGTTTGAGTAGCTCCTTGTTGCTGGCAAATTTTTTCACCAGTTTGGGCGAAAGGTAAAAGGAAAGGGTTTGTTCAAATAATTTATTCTGCACGTAAAGTTGCACGGAGTTAAAAACCACCGACCAAAGCAGCGCAATGGGAATTTGGGCGGCGATGATGATCATCCAGGGAAACCAGAGTCGAAATTTCCAAAATATCAGGTGAGCGATCACCGTGATGACAATGCCACCAAAAATCGCAATCACGCTGGCCGTTAAAGGCCGGAATTGCGACAGCCCGTAGCCAAACAACAGACCTGCCAGAACGATCACGGCCCATTCAGCCGGAGCAGGAAAACGATTCAGCCAATCGCCGCGAACCAGGTTGAGAAATTGCGTTGCCTGCACGTCTATGGCCGGACTGAATTGGCCCCCTTGGGTGTAAGGAGTTCGATACTCGTCTTTGCGCTCTCCGCTGAATTTTGTTTTCAACGAGCCTCCGATAAACACGACCTTGTTGCTAAAGGCGCCCGCTGGACAATAATCATTCATGGTGATGGCCCGATGAAAACTGACACTCGGAATGATCCCCGGCGGGCCGTAATAATTTAGCCAGCGCTCCGTAAAGCGGTTCTTCGGATCACTCGTGACGGCTGCGCCAACCAAAGCCGCCGCTTCCCAAGTGTAACTGGAATAGGAGTCCGCTTCTTTTTCAAAGGGCACATGCAAATGGCGGCGAGTGATGAAGTCTTGATCGGTATGCACTTGCACGAAACCCAGTGCAGAAGCCGCAGCATCGTAAAAAGGATCAATCGCGCGAATCAGAGTGGGAGAATCATCCGCCGTGAAGGTGTAATCCGCGCACAGCACAACTTTCCCATTGGCCTTGATTGCGCGGGCAAATCGTTCGTCACCCTCGGGGTGATTGCGATTGGGACCGGAGAAGAGAATATCGAAAACGACGGCTTTGGCATGATCGGCAGTCAGACGCTCGACCAATTGCGCATAGATACCGCGATCCCAAGGCCCGTCGTACGGTTGTCGCAACTCGCGGTGGGAATCGTCATCCATATAAATCATGACCACGCCATCCGGTTTGGTGATCGGACGATGAAGAAACGGAAGGTCATAGCTTAGATCAATGAGTTTTTCGCCCAGACTGAGGTGAAAGACGAGCAGTCCGACACCCAGCGCCACAGCCAACAGACTACCAATGGCGTCGCCCATCCAATTTTGTCTGGTTCTGTTTTTTTGGCTCATAATTTGATCGGCAAACAATGTGGAGTTCTATTCGTGATGAATGTTATCGCATCATCACGGGAAAACTTGGAAGTAAAATTTTAAGCCGGCCGGGTTTGCTTGAGAAGAAGTTTTTCGCAAAGGTTCAGTGGGTTGCTGGCGCGACGGATCGATAAAGTTTAAGCGCCCAAGTTTGAATTCCGCTGCGCAGCGGCGATTTGGTTTGGTGCTTCATTTTTAAAAAAAGGCGGTTCGCGAGAAGTGGGGTTTGAAATCATTCGGAGTGCCCGTCGCTCAACGAAATCCAGAGCAACAAAAACCCGGAGAAAGTTGTTGACGATAGCTTGAAAAACATAAGAGTGTATATCGAACCAGACCATTCCTAACCATCAGCGGAAATTTTTATGAAAAAACTTTTTGGTTGTATCGCCTTCTCCGTTTTTCTCTCACAAGCGCATGCCACGCTCGATTTCTATGACTCGTTCAATTACACGACCACAGGAGTCCAACTGGCCACGGCATCAGCTCCAACCTGGGTCGCTTACGTCGGTGGTGGAATCCATCCGACCAACAACCCAGGGAGCCTGAGCTATCCTAACTTGCCGACCGCTCCAAGCGACAATAGCGTTCTTTTTAACGGAAGTGGAGGCACTGCGACTGGAGTCGCCGCGCGAAATCTTGCCCAACTTTACACCGGTGCCATCGCGCAGACGCTCTACTATTCCCTTACTTTAAATGTCTCCAACATCTCGACCAATGACTGGGGCGGCGGAGCCAATCTGACGAGCGGCTCATTTATGCTGGGATTTAACCAGAAACTACAAAATGGCACCACGATTGCGCAAATTGACGCTGCTGCGCCTCTGCTGATCCGAGGTGGCGATCCTGCGAACGTGTCAGGCACGAATAACGATTTTCAAGGTTATCAACTCGGGGTCGGCGTCACCGCCACTACCGCCACCCGCATCTTCGACTCGAATCATACTTACAATCCCGGCGACACTCTTTTTATCGTCGTCTCCTATACTTTCAACCCGGGTCAATCGGACGACGTAGCCAGGCTTTACGTCAATCCAATCCCCGGCAGTCTCGAAATCGCCAACACACCGGTGGTCACGACGACGGCGGGTGCCCTTGATGTCACCAATAACCAGATCCAATCCTTCTTTCTTCGTAACAACAGCGTGGAACCCGCCAGAACAATCATCGACGACCTGCGAGTTGGCACTTCATGGGCCGATGTGACGCCGCTCGTCCCACCAGTCATTCTCTCCATCAACAGCATCGCCAATAACGGCACAACAAGCTCCAAAATCGGCGTTCGTTTCGATCGGACAGTCACCCTGCCGTCGGCGACCAATCGACTCAACTACGTAGTGAACGCCGGCACAGTCACCGTCGAGAACGTTCAACTGCGTCCCGATGGTCGCTCGGTGGAAGTGATTACCACCACCCCGGTTGGCGAATTTTTCTCCGTGTGCGTGTCGAATGTTCAAGGCGTGGCGAGCAATTCCGCGCTCACCATCGCGACCGGCTATGCGAGCGAGTATTTGGGCACCACGATTAAAACACCCGGCGAACCGGGCGAGGACGGGCAGGTCTTTACATCATTCTGGGATACCTTTGACGTGACAGCCAGTGGATTGGGCTTTGGGGAGGGGGCGGACGACCATTTTCATTTTATCCAGCAATTGATGAGCGGCAATTTTGACGTGCGGGTGCGGGTGACGAGTCTGAACATGGCCGACTCCGCTTCACAAGCCGGCCTGATGGCGCGTGAAAGCCTTGCTGCAAACAGTGCGGCGATTGATACTTTTTTTACACCTACGAATGGACTGAACCAAATCCTGGCGACGGTACGCCCGCTCGTCGGCGGCAGCGCCATCGACTTTTTAACCAGCCCGCCCGTAACTGCGGCCCCAAATGACTGGCTGCGGATGACCCGCTCGAACAATGTATTCACTACATACTATGCGACGAATGGGATGAACTGGATTGTTAGTGGAGTGACCACTCAGAGCTTCGCCACGAACTTGTATGTGGGCATGGCAGTCAGTGCCCACAGTAATACCACAAACACCACGGCGTCCTTTACCAGCTTTCTGGCGGAAGGGGGACGCCCGGGCGATGAGATTTATCCAACGCTGTCCGCCTCGCTGAATGGCGCCAATATTTCTTTGACGTGGCCGCAAACGCCACGCTCTCACGCCGTGGAAGTCTCCACCAATCTGACCGAGTGGGGGCTTTTGGTCATTCCGATCGGGTTGCACGATACTTCGTGGCAGATGACCATTCCGATGGGAATGTTCGGGAACGAGCTTTATATGAGGCCGACACGCGTGGCCAAGCTGATCCCGGACATCGCCAGCATCATGGTGACCACGGGTATCATCCTCTCGCCGGGCAGCGGGCTGACCACCAACGCCACGGCTGGGACACTTTGCTCGCCGGCGGGCGTCATCTCCGGCACGGCGTTCGCGCAAACCGGTTCCTACATCATCTTCACCAACGCCTCAACCTCGGCTTCTTCGATTGACACGGTCAACAGCAGTTCCGGCGTCAATTCCGTTCTCCAAGTAAAAAACATCACCTCCTTGGCCACTTCCTGCAACGACGACTCCGGCGTGCTAACGACTTCAAAAGTGTTTCCGCTTCCCGGTGCGACGGCGACTCCGACCCTCAGAAAATACACCTTCATCACCGGAGGTAAGAGTGGATTATCGCCTACGCCGATCACGACGTCGTTCCAAGTGTACTGCACCCCTTGAGCCACGCATTATTTGTCGGCTGCGCTTAGAACCTGTCTGAAAAGTAGCGGCGGGCGTCTCGCCTGCCGTGGAGGACGGCATCTTGCCGCCCGGATTGGGGCAGGATTGCGAGAAGAAATTCAGGTCATCCGCGGCTCTCCAACACGGCTCGCACCTTTTCCGCCGGGCGAGACGCCGCAGCTCCACGGCGGCCAAGATGGCCGACGCTACATTTTCAGACAGTGGCTTAGAACTGAAACCGGAACTGCGCCGTGAAGGTTCTGTCGCGCGGCGTTTCCTGATGGAGGTTGAGCGGACTCAGATGGTAGTCCTGCCCTGTGAGATTCAACACGCCAACGACAATTTCGGCCCGCCGTCTGGGGAATCGGTAGCCTGCGAGCCAATCCCATTGCCAGAAGTTTTCATCCGCGCGCGACGTTTCATACCCTGCATTTTCCTGTCGCGTCCAAATACTGCGGAGTTGGGAAAACACGCCGCAGGGATGTTGGTAAATGGCGTGCAAATTCAGCGTGTATAACGTGCCTTCCAAACGTTGCCGTGCCGGGAACGGCGGATCTGCCGCGGCAGCGACATCATCCGAAACTTGCGTGTAGTGGTCTTTTAATTCCGCATCGCTCAACCGGTAAACGGCACCGAGCGCCCACTCACGCCCCAACAGTTGGTGCAGCGAAACCGAGATAGACTTCTCCCGAAAATCCAACCGCTCGGGAAACGTCGTGATGTAGGGGCCTTCACCGTCCACGAATTCAAACGCGCCGAGCTGACGCTTGACGGTCGATTCCAAAATTTCGCCTGCAACGGTCACGTAGGTGTGCGTGGGAAATTTTTGCTCCAGCGACACGCCGTAACTGGTAAACGTCGCCCCAGCGTTCGCACCTGCGACCGATTCGGGAATCAAGCTGCGGAACGCCTGGTTGAATCCGCCCACCTGCGTTGGCTCGAGTTGGAAGCTCTGATCGAAGCTTGCCCCACCCACTGACTCGGAATACGCCGCTCGGAGCGTGGAGTCTTTTAACGGCGTCAAGATCACTCCTGCTTTGGGCAAGACATATTCATGCGTTTCAGTATTAGGCGAGAGCGGTGCGAAACGGTAGTTCTCGGGATAGACCAGATGTTCATAACTCAGCCCGCCAATCAATCGCACCGAGTCCACCACCTGCCACTGCTCGTATCCATAAACGCTCCAGCGTTGGAAACTGGTGTGCAAATTCTGGTCTGAAATCACCGGATCCTTGAACAAATCAGTCAGGTCTATGCGAAAATTGTCCTGACGGCTTTCGTTGTCGAAGCTGCCGTCTTGAAAACGCCCGCCCATCACCGTCGTGAACTGGGGCGTTTGCCAAATCTGCTGCGCTTCGACCGTGTAAATCTCCAATTCGCTCTCGTAATCCTGGTGCGCGGGAAACGGAATCAGCCCCGCAACGACCCCGTCCGCGTCCTTGCCTAGCACGAAGGTAGTCTGCAACGGATTCGTCACCGAGTAGATGTCGCTCAACCGGCTGGCCAGCACCAAAGTGTGGACGCCGGGACTCCATTCATGATGATAACCGGCAACGAGAATCGGCTCTTGCTTGTCATCAAAGCGGAATGGATCGTTGGCAGCGCTTGCCTGATTGTAGTACTGGGCGGTGTTTCCCCCACTGGAATAGGCGAGGCTGGTCTGGAAATAAACGCTGTCCTTCGAAGTCAGTTGCTCCTTCACGCGAAAGTCATAGGTTGTTTCTTCAAAGTCGCTGTTCGAGCGGTAGCCATGTTCGGAGCGGTAAGACTGTTCAAGGGAGAAGCTGGTGTTGCCAAACGTTCCATACTCCGACGCATTCTGCCGCCAGTCGCCGTGACTGAAATATTCCGTGCTTGAACTCAATCCCAACCCGTCGCGCTCGAAAAGCTTCGAGTATTCCTGTTGCGAGACCTGTTGCGAAAGCGCCCCCGCGCCGACGGGCGCGAGCAAATTCGCCACGAGATATTCGCTCAGGTAGGGCGTTTCGTAGCGCAGGTTTACTCGCTGCGGATCGCGCAGTTCGTTGTAACTGTTGGCCAGGAAAAGGTGCGCGGAGTAGTTCGCATAGTCGGCGTTCACGGCCTTGACGGCCTCGCGCGCGCTCACGTCGGTCATTCCGGCGTCGCGGTAAATGTTGGCGAGGTTCGCCCCACGCACTGCTCGATCCTGATCGAGTAAAAGTTGCGAGCGATAAACGCTACGGTTGTCGTTCAATTCCTGTGATTTTTCCAGGTCACTGATTGCTTCATTGATGCGGTTGCGCTGCTGGTTAAGGAGCGCGGAGTAGAGCCATGAGGTTGGATCGTTCGGGTCCAGCCGCTGGGCCAGCCCCAATTCTTTCGCAGCGAGGCGATTGTCGCCAGTGTCGCTAAAAGCCTTGCCCAAATAACTCCTCAACACGGAGCGCTGCGGTTCAAGGGCGGCGGCGGTGAGCAAGTCGTTGAGACCTTCTGTGCGCCGACCCTGGTGGATTTGGCTTAATCCGCGACCGAGCCAGGCGTTGCCGAGCGCACCATCCATCGCAATGGCCTGATCAAAAAGCTGGATGGCTTCGGAAATTTTGTTTTGCGCGGTGAGGGTAAAACCTTTTAAAGCGAGAGCCTGGGCGTTTCGCGGCGAAAGGCGCAGCGCGTTTTCCAATGCCGCCTGGGCCGCCACGGTGTTTCCAAAACCGAACTCCAATTCTGCCAGCCGCGCCCATGCCAACCCGAAAGCAGGAGATTTCGCCACGGCAGCTTGGGCGGCTTTTCTGGCTTCCCCGAGCAGGGAGCGCGATTGGAGGTGATAGGATTCCGCCATCCATTCGGTGGCGAGGGTCGGGGGCGCGGCGCGGGACCATGCTTGGTTTTTCACGGCGGCAATCAATTCGCGGAGCGCTTCGGAGACGGGCGAGGTGGACGACACGGTTTTTAATAGTCCCTCGGCTTCCGGCACGTTGCCCACCGCCAGCAGCACTGCCGTCCGGTAAATCTTCTCGGCATCCGAGGCGGGCGGGCGATTTTCGGGATAGAGACTCAAGGCTCCCAGCAAGTCGCCTTTGCGATAAGCCGCCAACGAGTCTGCAAGGATTCCACGTTCATCTGCGCTCAGGTTTAATTCATCGACGTCGAGCACGCCCGGATAATAGAGACACCATTGGATGATGTTGATCGCGTCGATGACCGCAGTTTTCGCGGGCGCTCTGCCGCGTTCCACCGTCCCCTGTTCTCCGGAAGCCAAATCCAGTTTTCCCAGATCGTTGCTCAAAGTAATTTCGCCATCCAACAGCGTGACAACGGTGCGTCCGTCCTCGGCGACGGCGAGATGAAATTCCGTGCCGCGAATGGCGCCGGAAGTGAGCGGAGTCCGAAATTCAAGCTCCTTCGGTTTCTCTCGGCTGAAAAAATAGGCGTCGCCGGATTTAAGATCCACGACAGGTTGTTTTTCAGCTCCGGAAGAAGGCTGAATTTGGACGGTGGTCAATTCATTGATCCGCAGGACAGCGAGACTGGACAGGCGAACCGTGGCGCGACTGCGTGCTCCGGTTCGCAAACGATCGCCGACGCGGAGGAGTTGATTGGTCTGGCCCGCCGCCCAGTCCTTGCTGCCGAGGCGGGAAACGTCAACCTTGCCTTCAATGGTCAGCAGAGCTGAATCCGTTTTACCCAGTGCCACCGTTTGAGCGGACAGGGTTTCAACCAGAAGAAATGTGACGATCCCGATTCCTAAATTTGTGATTAAAGGATTCATACGTTTTGAGCAATTACACGACCGGTGTCGCCAAAAATTAGAGGTGCAGAGCCGAGCTACGGAACCTGAAATAGTAGGGACACACCAGCGGAACAAAACTGCGGGGGCTTGGCGAGCGAAATCTTGCTCATGAATCTCTGGAAACAGCGTCCCGCATGGGCGGGATGGAAAATTTGGACGTGCAGTGGAAGGTTGAAGCTGCAGGAAATTCAACGACAGCAGAGCGGACGGCGTTTTAAGAGAGTGTTTTTATTTGCACTTCGACGGTCATTTTCCGCTCCAGCGTTCCTTTGTAGGTTCCGCTGACCGGGGTGACGTCGGTGTAGTCTCGGCCAACCGCAATTTTCACATACATCTCGTCGGGTTGCCGATTATGCGTGGGATCCAAAGCACGCCAACCGACGCCGGGAATAAAAACCTCCACCCAGGCGTGTGTAGCGCTGGTCGTCTCGGTGGCTAGGTAACCGCTCACATAGAGCGCAGGAATTTTCAACGAGCGACACATCCCCAACATGACGTGAGCAAAATCCTGGCACACGCCGCGTTTTTTGATGACATCGCGCATGTGAGTGTGAACGGTCGTCGAGGTGGTGTCGCACGATAAATTCTGTTGAACGAAATGCATGATGCTTAAAGCGCATTGCCAAACATCGGTTTGTCCCGAGCTGGCATCAATGGCCAGTCGCCACACTTCCGGCGAGAGATCAACGAAACGCGTGGGCTGCAAATATTCATAGCAGTCCCGCACGTGCGGGACCTGCCCGCTCAGGCGACTGGTTGGACACGGCATCGCATCCAGCTCCAGTCGCGCCGGAGGAAAAGTAACCACCCGCAACAGGCTCTCAATCAAGAGAACACTGTGAGGCTCATAAATTTCGGATCGAGAAACATGCCGGCTTGCGTGAACCACCAGTCTTCGTTGTGAATCACCGTCGCGTAACTCAGGCCGATCAGATGCAGGGAACTCGCTTTGATCTGTTGGAAAAAATCGCTGGGACTCTCGTTCCAAACGCGAAGGGCTTCGGAGGAGCGAACGAACAAATAAAGCCGGTTAAGTTCCTCCCCATATTCCATCGTGATCTGATCCCGAACCATGCGGGCATTTTCGCGAGCCTGAAAAATCGATGACACAATTGAGTTGGGATTCTCTTCCTGAAAAACGAGAAACTCCGTCACCGTAGCGCCAGTTGCCTTGGTATGAAGTCGTAAAAAAGTTTCTTCATCGCCCATGCTTTGCACAATCGGCATCCAATATCCAGCGAGGCGTTCGTCATCAAGGCTTCGGAAGTCGAGCAACAATTGCAGGTTAACATCCACCATACGGGCGGTATTTTCCGCGCGCTCAATGTGGCGGGCCATCCAATAAAGACTGTTCGCAACTCGTGATAGCGTTGGGCCCATCAACATTCCGTAGCCACCCGATTCGTTGGCGACCTTCACGACCAACTCGTTCAAGTATTCCAGAATGTAAGTGCGATCCGAAGTTTCATTGGTCAAAAACGTCGGCACGTTAGGGATGATTGATTTTTGATCCAGGTAATACGCGATCATTCGCGGCACGAAATAGTACATCACCTTGTCATCGGCTATGCCGGTGCCGATTGAATTGGCGAGTGAAACATTTCCGGCACGATAAGCGTGAACTAATCCCGGGACGCCGAGCATTGAATCGCTGCGAAAAACCGTTGGATCAAGAAAATCGTCGTCAATGCGACGGTAAATCACATGCACCGGCTGCTGCCCTTTCGTGGTGCGCATGAAAACGTGCTTGTCTCGAACGATCAGGTCGCGTCCCTCGACAATGTTGATTCCCATTTGCCGCGCGAGATGGGTGTGTTCAAAATAAGCGCTGTTGTAAGCTCTAGGTGTGAGCAAAACGACATTCGGATCTACCACACCCGCAGGTGCCAAGTGTTGCAGAGCTTTGAGTAATTCTTCTGGATATTGTGCCACCGGGCGAACCCCGATGCTCTCGAACAACGCTGGAAAAGTGCGATTCATCGCGCGACGATTTTCAAGCAAGTAACTCACGCCGCTTGGACAGCGGGCATTGTCTTCGAGAACCATGTATTGGCCATCGGCGCCGCGAATCAAATCCGAACCGCAGACATGAATATTTCTGCGATTTCATTCGGAATCAATTTAACAGCCGTCATGCCGAAGACGTTTCGAATACAATTTTTCAGGTGATCCGAAAACTTTCTGTGTTGGCAGTCTGGACTTTCCGTGCATTCGAGATATTTATTCTGCCTGAATTTTTAGACAACTGAATGAGTAGCTTGAAAAAAGAATCTGTTTCCGGTCCCGATGAAAATGGAAAAAGCGAAATTTCCACCACCGACAACGGTGCCACGGCCCGTAGCCAGGCTGGTCCCATGAAAGTCGATGGGCCGCTCCATCGCCGGATGGACACGAGTTTTCTGCAATACGCTTCCTACGTCATCCGTGATCGTGCCATTGCCAGTCTCGCCGACGGATTGAAGCCGGTTCAGCGAAGAATTTTGTGGGCGTTGCACGAAAAAGATGATGGCAAATTCATCAAGGTCGCCAATGTGTCGGGGCACGCGATGCAATATCATCCGCACGGCAACGTGTCGATTGATGACGCGCTCGTGGTTCTGACCAACAAGCGCTACTTAATTGAGGGACAAGGAAACTACGGAAATATTTATACCGGCGACCCCGCAGCCGCTTCGCGTTACATCGAGTGTCGATTGACCGACCTCGCGCGCAACGAACTTTTCAACGATGAGATCACGGAGTTCGTCCCGAGTTACGATGGACGCAACAAAGAACCGGTGACGCTCCCTTGCAAATTGCCGCTGACGCTGATGCTCGGCAACGAAGGCATTGCGGTCGGTCTTTCATCGAAGATTCTCCCGCATAATTTCATCGAATTGCTCGAAGCGCAGATTGCAATTTTGAAGAAGCAATCGTTTAAATTGCTTCCCGATTTCTTTACCGGCGGTTTGATGGATGCGCGCGAATACGACGATGGCAAAGGCAGCATCAAAGTTCGAGCGAAGATCAAAGTTAAGGACGATTCCACGTTGGTCATCAAAGAAATTCCGCCGACGACCACGACCGATTCGCTGATCAGTTCAATCGAGGATGCCGTCCGCAAAGGCAAATTGAAGGTAAAGACCATCAACGATTTCACCTCGGAAGATGTCGAAATCGAAATCAAAGTGCCAAGCGGAATTAGCGCCGATAAATTATTGGACGCGCTGTATGCATTCACCGATTGCGAGATTTCCATCACCAGCCGCATCATTGTTATTAAGGAAAATCGCCCCGTCGAACTGACCGTTTCCGAGGTTTTGCGAGAAAACACCGGGCAACTGGTTCGCATCCTTAAGCAAGAATTGGAACTGAAGGAGTCGCAGTTATTGCAGGAACTTCATTTCAAAACTTTGGTCCGAATCTTTATCGAAAACCGGCTCTACAAAAAGATTGAGCAGTCGAAGACCAACGAAGCGGTTCACGAGGCGATTTACGAAGGATTCAAACCGCATCGAAAAGAAATGTTGCGCGACCTGGTCGAGGAAGATGTTCAGTTATTGCTCGAGGTGCGCATCCGCCGCATCTCGCTCTTCGACATTAGTAAACACCGCGAAGAAATGGACAAAGTCCAGACGCAACTCGACGAGACGCGCAAGAACCTGAAGAATGTGACCAAGTTCGCCATCGCGCACCTCGAGGCCTTGATCGAAAAATACGGTCCGCAATATCCCCGGCTCACGCGCAGCAGCCGCTACGATGAAGTTGATTCCAAGGAGGTTGCGTTCAAGGCCTTCAAAATTGCTTACGACCGTGAATCTGGCTACATCGGCTACAAAGTTTCGGGGGAAGAATATCGGGTGGATTGCACGAAATTCGACAAATTGTTGATCGTTTTTCGCGACGGCCATTACAAAGTCATCGAATTGCCCGAAAAAGTATTTGTCGGACCAGATCTGGTCTTCTGCGCCATTCCCGACCGCGAGCAGATTTTCACGTTGTGTTACACCAATCGAGACGCGACTTACATCAAGCGCTTCACGTTTGGCGGCATCATCATGAACAAGGAATATTTTTGCATACCCGAAAAGTCGAAAATCCTTTTCTTCTCTCCGAATACTCCGGAGCAACTTTACATCAAATACAAACCCGCACCTCACCAGAAAATCCAGCAACAAACCTGTAATCCGGCTGAGATCGAGGTGAAGGGGGCAAAAACGCTGGGAAGGCAAATCTCCATCAAGGATGTCGCGTCGATCAACAGCAAACCCCCAAGGAACTGGGATCCAGAAGCAACGACGACGCGGGTGCCGTTTTCTTAAGCGTTTTCAGCGCCTTGCAATTATCCATTACTGCGGAAGGGAATGGTATTGTTCTTAACTCCCGTTGTGAATTCACACTTAACTGAATTTCAGAAAAGAGAATCAGATTCGCGCTGAGGGAAACCTCTCTGCATCATTTTGGAACACTGAACCTCGACCGATTATGATTTTTGCACGCGATTTGCTCAGGGGTTTGAACGATTAAGGCTGTTAACTTTAACGTTTGCTAAACCTAAAACATCAGTGAATTGCCCATTAAAATATCAGGAACGGACCCTCGTGTAACTTTTCAGACCGGCTCACGTCTTTGTTGCTACGATCTTATTATTGATTAGGAACAGTTTCTGCTAAAGGGCACACGGATGAAAATGGGAAATAGAATACAAAGGTTAAAAGCATTCGCTTTGGCGTTTTTGCTAGCTGGCCTGCCTCAATTGGGTTGGGCCGTAAGCTTTGATCTGACCTTGGGAGCAAATGGGACGTCAACTTCACCTGACAACCCGGTTATTTGGACAGGAGGCAATGTTGGTTCAACGAAGGCACATCTCGTTGAGGGATATTCCATCCCTGTTCGTGCGTATCTAACCGGAGTGTCGACGGGTTACCACACTATTTCGTTCACATGGGATACCCAAAACGCCTCAAAAGCAGCGAATGATTACATTACTCATTACGATCGTTTACAGCCGCATAATCAATTTGGACCGACACACACCACGGCGGAACAGGTTGATCCATTATCTGGGTTGCCAGGAACATTTAGCGCTCCGAGCACTTTCCCGATTCCACCTCCGACCAGCGCAGGAAGCTTCGTTCCTGGACAGCCGACAGCCAGCTTCAATGCGCTTCCCGCTAATGAACGTCTCATGACGATTTATAACGGTACAATCATCAGCATGACCTATACAAACGTGATCAATTTAACAAATGCTGGGGCAACAACGACAATACTTATTGAATTTACCTCAACCAATTCGTCGGTAGTTTTTGCGTTTGGCGCTCACCTCGGTTCCAAACTTGACTGGGGACCAAATGGTTCGGCCAGTACGATCAATGGTTCCTCGTATCATATTATGATTGATAAGTTTGATGGCGGATCTGCCGGTGGAGGAACAGGAAGCCTTTCCACAGGCTCGGTGGTTGCTCCTCCTACATGCGGAGTTTCGGGTAGTAGCTTGGTTTGCCCCGGAACAACAAACATCTACACTGCTCCAACGGATGCGGCATCCGCAACATTTACGTGGTCTTTAACCAACAATACCACTGGCGCATTTTTCGTTGGAGCGACAAATACAAATACGGTTCGAGTCGTTAACGGTACCAGTGGTTCCTACGGGCTTAAGGTTTCAATCATCAATGGAAATGCCTTCAGTTCCTGTGAACAAATTGTTTTCGTTGGAACCAATACTACTGCCAGCGCTCTATCGAATCTCACGGTTTGTCCCGGGCAAAACGCAATCTTCAGTACCATCCCCGGCGGGACTGGTCCGTTCAGTTATGTTTGGAGAAAGAATGGAACGGTCATCAGCGGGCAAACAAGTAGTTCATTGACCATTTTTGGAACCGCAACTAACGCCACGTCTTACAGCGTGGTCGTCTCAGGTTGCACAGCGGTAACCAACTCTGCGACATTGAGCCTTGGCACGAACCTGACCATTTCCTCCAGCACGGTTACGAATCAAACCAAATGCTCGGGAAGTGCTTTGAACTTGTCCGTTACCGTTTCTGGAAGTTCGCCCCAATTTATTTGGAAGAAGGATGGCAATGTTATTCCCGGACAGACCAACAACGTGTTCAGCATTCCATCTCTGGCAACCTCTGACGCTGTCACCTACTCGGTTGAAGTAAGCGGTTTGTGTAGTTCTTTGACTAATACAGCCATCGTTTCCGTCAGTGTCAGCACTCAAATTACTCCTTTGACCGATGCTACGAAATGCCCCGGTGAATCGGTCACCTTTAGCACCACCGCATCAGGAACGGCACCGTTCACCTACGTTTGGAAAAAGGGCAGCACGATCATCCCAAATCAAACCAACAATTCTCTGACGATTGCCTCCGTGTCTCCGAGTGATGCAGGAACCTACACAGTTGAAGTTCAAGGTCAGGGATCATGCGGCCTTGGCGGTGGCAGTGCAATTTTGACGGTGAATACCAATGTTTCCCTTGCGAGCATAACACCCATCAACGTTTGTCCTGGAATGAGCGGCACGTTCACAGCAAATCCTTCTGGAACGGGCCCCTTTAGTTATTCCTGGGCATTGGATGGCAGCCCGGTTGGAACAAATGGGCCGGGGCTGACTGTTTCGAGCACCGGACTGAGCAATGGAGTTCATTCGGTGCAGGTGACAGTGGTGGGCGCCTGCGGGTCTGTGACAAATCAAACGACGCTGTCTATTCCAGAGCCGACTACAGCAACCGGCTTGAGTGACGCGACCATTTGCCAGGGTGGAATTACGAACTTCTCAGTTTCAACAACCGGGAGCGGAACCTTGAATTTTGTTTGGACTTTGGATGGTTCCCCAATTCCAACCAACAGTGCAATGGTGACAATCGCAACAGGCGCGTTGTCCATTGGTAATCACCCGGTAAGAGTGGTCGTGAATGGAGCCTGCGATTCCGTCACAAACGATGCCGTTTTGACGGTTAATCCATCGCCTTCGTATATTATCTCAGGAGCAACCACACTGGTTTGCCCACATTCATCCTCCAACATTTATAGCGTACCAGCAGGTGCCATTACTTATGGTTGGAGCATCTCCGGAAATGGAATTATCGCTTCGGGAACAAACTCCAATTCAGTGTCCGTCAACGCCCTGGGTTCCGGGACATTTACTTTGAATTTGGTTGCTGTGGATACAAACGGATGCTCGAGCTTTTCCCAACAACTTGTTTCTGTTAGCGATACCGAAGCACCCATTATAACGTGCTCCAGCAATCTTGTGCTAACCGCTGATGCCGGCCAATGCAGCCGGAGCAATGTCACTTTCTCCGTCAGTGCCACGGACAACTGCGGAAGCGTCACCGTCGTTTCCACGCCGCCGTCCGGTTCCACTTTCCCGGTCGGCACGACCACCGTG
>JAYVSV010000113.1:0-5304 GCA_043775015.1 Verrucomicrobiota bacterium | reverse complement strand
GTCACCGTTCCGGTTGCAACCGGAACGGTGACTCCAGTCTGGCCTTTCAGCCAGCGAGGACAATTAGAAAGATACAAGCGGCGTGAACGCCGCGCTCCGGCGCGTTCCTCAAACCGGCAACGTCAGCACATAGACATGGCCGGGCTGAAATTCAGCGAGGCGGCGCAGAATTTCCGGCGCGAAGGGGCGAATGGCCGAAAGACTGTTCGATTTGGAACGCAGGACGACAATGGCGAACGGCAGCGTTTTGGTTTTGTTCTGATGCGGCAGGTTTTTATCCACCGTCAGGAACAGGTCAAATTTGCCCGATGCGGCAATGAGGGCAAGCAACTTGCCATTGCTGATGCTCGCCCAACCGGCTTGCGGGACGGTTTGGATTTCATGGCCGGGCAATTCGCGGCGGAAGCGCGCGTCCACACACTCATCAAGCAGAATTCGCATCTACGCGGTGGCCAACATTCGCTCACTGGCCTCTTCCAGAAAAGCGATGGCCTGTTCGCGGGTGACGGTGGGAAAACCCTCCAGAAAATCGTCCAGTGAATCGCCGTCTTCGATGTAATCAATCAGCGTGCGGGCGGGAACGCGCGTGCCGACAAAGCAGGGCGTGCCGCTCATGATCTCCGGGTCAATTTTCACAACGGAGCTTTTCTTCATGCCAACAATTAAATCCAGTTTTGCCCGGATAACAACTTTTTAACCGCCATGCAACTTCCTCTCGTCAAATCCCTCGCGCCGCTTATTCAAAAAGATTGCGCGGGCTTGGAAAACGGCAGCGCGCCGATGCTGGAAAAGGTCACGCCGGTCACGGCGGATTTGCTCCGCTGGTGGTTTCAATCGGATTGTTGCGATGCGCGCCCGGTGAATTTCCATGACGGCCAGCGGCAGGCGCTGCTTAACACCATTTACGCGCACGAAGTTTTGCAGGCGCAAACGCTGGTGGAATTGTATGAAAAACTGGCGGCGGAAGATTTGCTGACGGCGCGGCGGTTGGAGGAAGTTACGCGGAGCAATCACCCAAAGTATTGCCTGAAAATGGCGACGGGCACGGGCAAGACGTGGGTGTTGCAGGCGTTGCTTTACTGGCAGTTGCTCAATGCGGCGCGTTCGCCGGGAGATAAACGGTTCACGAAGAATTTCCTCATCGTCGCGCCGGGGCTGATTGTTTATCAGCGGCTGCTTGATGCGTTTCTCGGCAAGGAGCGGCAGGGGCAGCGGGATTTTGGCACGTCGGATTTGGCGCGGTTCAAGGATTTATTCGTGCCGGACAGTTACCGCGATGAAATTTTCCGTTTCGTGCAAGGCAATGTTTGCACAAAGGAAGATTTGGGAACAAAGGTGACGGCGGGCGGGCTGATTGGCATTTGCAACTGGCATTTGCTGGTGGATGCCGACGAGCCGGAAGAAATCGAGGATGCGACGGAATCGCCGGGCGTCGTCGCCGATCCGAAAGACGTGGCGGCGGCGGTGCTGCCGTTGTCGCCGGGGACGAGCGCGGGAAATTCGCTAGAAGTTTTGAACCGGCGATTCGAGCGCGGCGGCACGCTGGCTTATTTGAGCGAGTTGCCGAGCCTCATGGTTTTCAATGACGAGGCGCATCACATCCACGAAGTCCGCACGGAAGGCGAGATAACGGAAGTGGAATGGCAGCGCAGTTTGCGGAAGATTGCCGAGACGAAGGCCAGTCAGTTTGTGCAGGTGGATTTTTCGGCGACGCCCTACAACCAGATTGGCAGCGGACAGAAAGCGAAGGCGGTTTATTTCCCGCACATCATCGCGGATTTTGATTTGAAGGCGGCGATGAAAGCCGGGCTGGTGAAATCGCTGGTGCTGGACAAGCGGCGCGAGTTGGGCGCGTTGTCGAACGAGGAGCTTCAATTCAAGGCCGACCGCGACGAGCATGGCAACCCCGTTTTATCAGAGGGTCAGCGCGTCATGGTTCGCGCGGGCATGGCAAAGCTGCTCAAGCTGGAAAAGGAATTTGCCACGATTGATCCGACGAAGCATCCGAAGATGCTGATTGTTTGCGAAGACACGAGCGTCACGCCGTTGGTGGAGAATTTTCTAAAGTCGCAAGGCTTGAACGGCGATGAAATTCTGCGCGTGGATTCCAACCGCAAAGGCGAGTTGCCGGAAGCAGAATGGGCGGACTTGCGGGAAAAACTTTTCGACATGGACGAACATCCGAAGCCGCGCGCGGTAATCAGCGTTCTCATGCTCCGCGAAGGTTTCGACGTGAACAACATTTGCGTCATCGTGCCGCTTCGCACAACGGGCGCGAAAATTTTGCTGGAGCAAACCGTTGGGCGCGGCTTGCGGCTCATGTGGCGTGGAAATGAATTCGACGATCAGAAGCGGGAGAACCGCGATTTGATCAAGGCTGGCCAAGAGCCGAAAAGTTTGATTGATGTTTTGAGCATCGTGGAACATCCGAAGTTCGCGGAGTTTTACGAGCAGTTGAAACGCGACGGTTACGAATTTGCCGAGGCGCAGCCGGACGACGGCACGAAACGCAGCACGGGCGATTTGATTTCCGTGGGCTTGCGGGAAGGGTTTGAGGCGTTTGATTTTTCCGTGCCGTTCATCATGCGCGAGAAGGAGGAAGAGATCGCCGGATTGGAATTGGACGTGACGACGCTACCGCGCTTTGAAGCCATGACGTTTGAGCAATTGAAAGCCACGATTGGCAAGGGCGATGTATTCCGCTCGCAAGATGTCCAGACGGGAACGCAGTTTGGAGACTATCGCGTGGACGGCGGCATCATGACGGCGACGGGCTACAATGATTTCCTTGGCCGCTTGGTGAACCGGATTTCCGACAGCTTGAGCGCGCCGGTGACTGGCAGTTCAAAGGTGTTCGCCAACATTTCGCGTTTTCCGTTTTTGCAGGTGAACAAGCCGCAGTTGTCCGCGTGGGTTGACGAATTCATCCGGCAGCAAATGTTCGGGCGGGAGTTTGAACCGTTCGCAGATGAGAACTGGCGTTTGCTGTGTCTCGACCCGGTGGCGAATCACGTCATCCAGACATTCGGGCGCAAGCTGCCCGAACTTGCGGAGACGGAAACCACCGCGCCGCCGGAAATCAAACAGCGGCGGCTTTCGGAGGTGGCGAAACTTTCCGTGCGCGAGTCCAGTTCCATCGTGACGCCAAAGTGCATTTACGAGCGGCTGGCGTATCCGTCACGCAACGGTGGATTTGAACAGGCATTTATTGAAAAGGCCAACGCGGATTCAACAGCGGAAGCGTTTTGCAAGGTGAACGAGCAAAAGCATCTTTTCATGCGGTTGCGTTACGTCCGGGAAAACGGGTTGCCGGGCTTTTACCATCCTGATTTTCTCGTCCGCACGACGACAGGCATCTGGCTCACGGAAACGAAGGCGCAAGACCAATTGATCCATGCGGATGTGGTCCGAAAGAAAATTGCGGCGGTCGCATGGTGCGAGCGCGTGAACGAATTGCCGCCAGACGAGCGCGGTGGACGGGCATGGAATTATTGCTTGCTGGGCGAAGCGTTATTTTACAAGTTCCGCGACAAGGGCGCGACGCTGGAGGAAATTTTGCAATTCTCTCGTGTGCGGGCAAAGGTGGGGAGCAAGGAAAGTCTGTTTGGGTAATCAGTGTTATTCATGGCTAATTTTGCTTGCCCCTGACCGGACAGGCGGGGTGCCGCAAAGTTCAGGAAATGTCTGACGGCAATATGCTTCAACGAAATAGCCCGGATACTGGCGCGGCACTATGGTTTCACAGCGGAAGAATTGGATTCCATCCTGAACTACGACATCAAATACCGCCTCGGCCACGAGACGGAGAGCGAGGAAGTATGAGCAAAGACGTTGCGCCCGGCAGAACGTTTTCGCCATCAAGCCGCAGCTTTTGCTGAAGCCAAATCCGTCCGGCGTTGGGCCATCGATTTAAAAAATTCATAGCCTTCGCGCAAACGGCGGACGCAAACATCCTTGTCTTCCAGCATGGTTTTAATGATGCGTAAAATCGGTTTTGGACGCAGATAATAGCGGCGATAAAATTTTTCGACCGACTCAAAAATTTCTTCTTTGCTCAACCCGGGGTATTCCAACGCGCTTTGCTGGAAACCATCCTCGTGAATGATGTCCGTTTTGTCTTTCTTGGCGAACCAGCCGTTTTGCCGGGCCATGTCGTAAAGCTCCGTGCCGGGATACGGCGCCGCGAGCGAAACCTGAATGCTGAATACATCCAAATCCATCGCATAACGAATCGTCTGCTCGATGGTTTCTCTGGTCTCGACCGGCAAGCCTAGAATAAAAGTCCCGTGAATGATGACGCCAAGCTCTTTGCACGCCTTCGTGAAATTCTTGGCTTCGTCGATGTTGATCCCTTTTTTGATGCGGTCGAGAATCTGTTGATTGCCGGATTCGTAGCCGACGAGGAACAAGCGCAACCCGCAATCTTTCATCAGCTTGATCGTTTCGTAATTCACGTTGGCGCGACTGTTGCAACTCCAGATCAGGCCGAGCGGTTTCAACTTTTGCGCAATTTCACGGGCGCGAGGAAGGTTCGCCGTGAACGTGTCGTCGTCGAAGAAAAACTCCTGCACTTGCGGGAAAAGTTTTTTGGCATGGGCCATTTCGGCGGCAACGTTATCCGCGGAACGAACCCGGTATTTGTGTCCGCCAATGGTTTGGGGCCACAAACAAAAACTGCATTGCGCCGGGCAACCACGTCCAGTGTAGAGGGAAAGATAGGGATCTTTGAGATAGCCAATCGAATATTTTTCGATCTGTAGATCGCGTTTATAAACGTCACTCACCCACGGCAAAACATCCATGTCATGAATCAGTGCGCGTTCTTTGTTGTGAACGATTTTTCCGTCTTTCCAAAAAGAGAGGCCGTCCACTTCGGCAAGCGGTTTTCCGTCAGCAACTTCTTTGCAGGTAAAATCAAATTCTTTGCGGCCAACCCAATCAATGGACTCCGAGGCTTTCAACGTTTCCGTGGGCAAAACGGCCGCGTGCGCACCGACGAAACCAATCGTGGTGCCGGGCTTCTGCGATTTGATCGCCTCTGCCACCTTGCAATCATTTTTCAATGACGGTGTGGAGGTGTTGATGATGACGTGGTCGTAGTTTTTTGCCTCGGCCAGACACGTTTTCACATCGATGTCGTGCGGCGGGCAATCCATCAGCTTGCTGTTCGGAACGAGCGCGGCTGGCTGGGCGAGCCAGGTTGGATACCAAAACGAACGAATCTCGCGTTTGGCCTGATAGCGTGCACCGGCCCCACCATCGAAACCGTCGAAACTGGGCGGGCTTAGAAAAAGTGTTTTCATT
>JAYVSV010000112.1:0-44068 GCA_043775015.1 Verrucomicrobiota bacterium | reverse complement strand
TGAATGAATTTTACCACCCGTTCCCGTAAGTCCAACGCATAGGCTTTCATGCCCGCCACGTTATCAGACTATGCCCCAATGTAAATGGTAAATGCTATACCGTCGTAAGAATTGGTGGAGCGAATCCAGATGGGGGAGTTGATTTAATGGTCGAAAGTCCTGCGACTAGGTTTGTCGTCCAATGCAAGCAATGGAAGAGTTGGAAAATTGGGGTGCGGCAGATTCGGGAATTTCTTGGAACTTTGACTGATTCCGGCGTTCACAAAGGAGTATTCATCACGTTACAGGGATACACGGCTGACGCCAGAGCACTGGCAGCCAAACACAAAATTGATCTGCTGGACGAGAGTGACGTCACTCATTTGTTGGAGGAAATGAACTGGAAATATAATCCAGCGATTCTTTCCGCGTTGGGGGCGTCCGCAAAACATTGTCCGAAGTGTGAGAACGAGATGATTTTGCGTACGGCCAGCAAAGGTAAAAATGCAGGAGGCCAATTCTGGGGTTGTTCAACGTATCCGCGATGCCGTTTTGTCCTGACGGTTTGAACGTTGGAATCATCGGTAGGTGATGACATTGGCTTCACGGAAGTTTAAATCCTAACGGCGCGAAATTTTTTTTAAAAACCTCTTGCACGGAAAATTTTCATTGTTATATTCCGCGTCCCGTTAAGCCAGCAGGGTGAAACGGCAGCGATTTCAGCGTGACCGACAACTGACAGCCCAACTGGGCGCAGGATTAATGGCCAACGCACTCCAAGCTGTAATTTGGATTTTTGATTTTTATGCCAGTAAAGAGCTTTAGACCATTAACGCCATCGACGCGCTATATTACCATAGCGTCGTTCGAGGATATTACGAAGACGCATCCGGAAAAGAGCTTGATCGAGATCAAGAAAAAAACCGGCGGACGCAATCACTATGGACGTGTCACCAGTCGCGGTTGGGGCGGCGGACACAAGCAGTTCCATCGCATTGTTGATTTCAAACGCCATAAGCATGGAATTGAAGCCGATGTGATCGCGATTGAATATGATCCATTACGCACCGCGCGTTTGGCTCTGCTTCAATACAAGGACGGCGAAAAGAAATATATCATCGCACCGGTTGGACTTACCGTTGGCAAGAAATTGATGAGCGGTCCGACAGCGGTTCCTGAAATTGGCAATAGCTTGCCGCTGGGCACGATTCCGGTTGGTTTGCCGATTCATAACATTGAAATTACTCCTGGCCGTGGCGCGCAAATGGTTCGCACCGCCGGTGGAGCGGCTACGTTGATGTCGCGTGATGAAGGTTATGCGCAGATCAAACTGCCCTCGGGCGAAATTCGCCGCGTCAATGTCCAGTGCTACGCCACGATTGGCCAGGTCGGTAATACCGAACATGAAAATGTGGTGCTCGGCAAGGCGGGTCGTAGTCGTCATCGCGGAATTCATCCGTTGAGCCGTGCTGTCGCGAAGAATCCGGTGGATCATCCGATGGGTGGTGGTGCTGGTAAAACTTCTGGCGGCGGTCATCCGGTTACTCCTTGGGGTGTAATCACAAAGGGTTTCCGCACACGTAATAAACGTAAGTATTCCAACAAATTTATTGTCGTGCGCCGTGATGGTCGTCCGATGAAACAGAAATAATTTATGGGACGTTCGATTAAAAAAGGTCCGTTTATCGAAGCATCGCTGATGGATAAAATCGTCAAAGCGAAAAGCACGAGTCAAAAAACGCCAATCAAAACCTGGTCGCGCCGTTCAATGATCACGCCTGATTTCGTCGGGCTGACGTTCAACGTGCACAATGGAAAAATGTTTAATCCTGTTTTCGTAACTGAGAACATGGTTGGCCACCGGTTGGGCGAATTTGCCCTGACCCGTATCTTCAAGAAACACGGCGCGCACACGGCCAAAGCTGAAGCGAAATAGTCATATGCAAGTTCAAGCGATTACCAAAAATGTGCGGATGTCAGCGCAGAAAATGCGTGAAGTCGTCCGCCAAATTCAAGGCCTACCTGCTTTGCAGGCACAGGCAGTTTTGAAGGTCATCCCGCGCAAATCCGCCCGGTTTGTCGCCAAGACGTTGAATTCTGCCATTGCCAACGCGGAGAATAATAACGGTGCGAAACCGGAAAGTCTCCGTGTCAAAGAAGCTGTCGCTGGACAGGCCACGACGATGAAACGTTTTACACCGAAGGCGCGCGGTTCAGCTGGCCCGATTCTAAAACGCAACTGCCACATCAAGATCACTGTCTCGGACGAATAATTGTTATGGGTCAAAAAACAAATCCAATCGGTTTGCGTGTCGCCGTCAATAAAGACTGGCGCTCCAAGTGGTATGCCGACAAAAAAGATTTTGGCAAGCTGCTCAATGAAGACCGCCAAATTCGCGACATCCTAAAGAAGAAGCTCGAGACCGCATCGGTTCCGAGAATCCAGATCGAACGCGCGGCGACTCGTTGCCGCATTACTATTTTTACAGCGCGGCCCGGCGTTGTGATCGGACGCAAAGGAACGGAAATCGACAAGCTCAAGGAAGAATTGAGCAAGATGACCGGCAAAGAAGTTTACGTAGACATCCAGGAAATCAAGCAGCCTGAGATCGACGCGCAACTCGTGGCGGAAAGCGTCGCGCTCCAATTGGAACGCCGTGTTTCGTATCGCCGCGCGATGAAGAAGGCGGTTCAGACCGCCATGGACTTTGGTGCGGAAGGAATTAAAATCCGCTGCGCAGGTCGCTTGGGTGGCGCTGAAATTGCCCGGGTCGAAAAATATCTGCAAGGTCGAGTTCCGCTTCACACCCTGCGCGCCAATATTGATTACGGATTTGCCGAAGCAAATACGATGTATGGAAAACTTGGCGTGAAATGCTGGGTTTGCAAAGGCGACGTGAAGCCTGAGAAAAAAGTAATTAAACAAGAAGCGGCCCAGGTTGCTGCTTAAACATTTAAAAGGATTTTGTTATGGCAATGATGCCCGCAAGAGTTAAGTACCGCAAAATGCACCGAGGCAGTCGCGCTGGGATCGCGTCCAGGGGCAACACGGTTGCATTTGGCGAGTATGGTTTGCAATCCACCGAGCGTTGCTGGCTGGACACGAAGCAGATTGAAGCGGCTCGCGTTGCCGTGACCCGTTACATGAAGCGCCGTGGCAAAGTCTGGATTCGCATTTTCCCGCAGAAATCGTACACGAAAAAGCCCTTGGAAACTCGAATGGGTAAAGGCAAAGGTCCGTTGGAATCGTGGGTGGCGGTCATCCGTCCGGCCAACGTGTTGTTTGAAGTGGACGGCGTGACGGAAGTGGTTGCCCGTGAGTCGATGCGTTTGGCTGCAACGAAGTTGCCAATCCGAACCAAGTTTATTTCCCGTCACAAGATTGGTTAAAATATGAAGATGTCAGATCCAAAAATTAAAGACGGGACATTAGGCGAGTTGGTGAGCTTGAGCCGCGATTTGCGCCAGGAAATGTTCAACTTGCGTTTGCAACAAGCCAGCAGCCAGTTGGAAAAGCCGTCGCGCCTTCGCATCTTGCGCAAAGATGTCGCGCGTGTCGAAACTCAGATTTCTCAACTCCGCAACAAGGCGGCTAAATAATTTATGGCTGAAACACAAGCTACTCCGGAAACAGCAGCCCGCGGAAATCGCAAAGAACGTTTGGGCCGCGTCATCTCGAACAAGATGACCAAAACGATCGTGGTCACCGTGGAACGCCGCTATCCGCATCCGCAATATAAAAAAGTCGTTACGAGCTTTTCTAAATTTTACGCCCACGACGAGAAGAGCGAAGCCAAAGTCGGCGATGTTGTTTTGATCGAAGAAACCCGCCCGCTCTCCAAGTTAAAGCGTTGGCGCTTGACGCAGGTCGTCGAAAAAGGTGAAGCAGTTGCGAAAGTCGGTTAATTAGATTTTATGTTACAAATTCGTTCCATAATGGATGTGGCCGACAACACTGGCGCGAAACGCGCGGCGGCAATCGGTGTCATTGGCCGCAATCAACGTTATGCGTTTATTGGCGATGTCATCAAAGCTCACATCAAGGAAGCTACGCCCGATGGCACAGTGAAAAAAGGCGAAGTCGTCAATGCGGTCGTGGTTCGCACGCGCCAGGCGATTCGCCGCGAAGACGGTTCCTATTTGCGTTTTGATAGCAATGCCATTGTGATTATCGACAAAGACAACAATCCACGGGGAACCCGTATTTTCGGACCGGTCGCCCGTGAATTGCGCGACAAGAAGTTCATGAAGATTATTTCGCTCGCGCCGGAAGTGATTTGAGTTATGCAAAAAAGATTTCACGTAAAAAAAGGTGACGAAGTGGTGGTGATTGCCGGTTCTGAAAAGGGCAAGCGCGGCAAGATCATCGAAGTCAAAAGCAAAAGCGAACGCGTAATTGTGGAAGGCGCCAAGATGCTGAAAAAGCACACCAAGCGCAGCCAAAACAATCCGCAAGGCGCGATTGTGGAACGCGAAGGCTCCATTCATATTTCCAATGTGATGTCGGTGGCGAGCTTCGATGCTTCAAAAAAACGCGTGACGAAAGAGTCGGCAGCGGCGTGAAGAATTTAAGTTCCCGGCAAAGTCCGAGAGCGAATGAAAAATGAAACCAAGACTTCAAGAAAAATACGTTAACGAAGTGATTCCTGCTCTGACAGCGAGCCGGAAATACACGAACATCCATCAGGTGCCGAAGATGGAAAAGATCGTGGTAAACATGGGCGTAAGCGCTTCGCTCGAAAAAGGTGCCATCGATGACGCTATTAAGGATATGACGATGATTACCGGGCGCAAGCCGGTGATCAGCATGTCGCGCAAAGCCATTGCGAATTTTAAATTGCGCGAAAACCAACCGATTGGTTGCCGCGTCACACTTCGCCGCGAAGTGATGTATGAATTTTTTGATCGTCTGGTTGCGACCGCGCTTCCGCGTATTCGAGATTTTCGCGGAATTTCGCCCCGTTCGTTTGATGGACGTGGAAACTATTCCCTCGGCGTGGCTGACCAAACCATTTTTCCGGAAATCGAATTGGAAAAAATCAAACGCACCCAAGGCATGGACATCACCATTGTAACCAGTGCGCCAACGGACGAAGAGGCGTTGGAATTTTTGAAGTTGATGGGAATGCCGTTCGCGGAAAAGAAATAATTTATGGCTAAACAAGCATGGCTCGAGCGCAATAAGAAAAAGCTCGCAACAGTTAAAAAATACGCGGCTATTCGTGCCGAACTGAAAGCAAAAGGCGATTACGCCGGGCTTTCAAAGTTGCCCCGTAACGCGAGTCCGACTCGGGTGGTGAACCGTTGCAAGATGTCCGGTCGCCGTCACGCTTTTCTCCGCAAATTCGGTTGCTCACGTTTGACCTTCCGCGAGGCCGCGTTGAACGGATTGATTCCAGGAGTGACTAAAGCAAGCTGGTAAGAAGAGAAGATTTAAGGACGTAGAGAATATGACTGATCCAATTTCCGATATGTTGACCCGGATTCGCAACGCCAACCGTGCGTTGCTTCCGACAGTTGAACTGCCGCACTCCAAAGTCAAGGAGAGCATTGCCCACATTTTGAAAAAAGAAGGCTACGTGAGCGAAGTGGGTGTGGAAGGCAAGGTCAAGAAGACAATTAAGATGAAACTCAAATATGACGGACGTAAATCTGTCATTGAAGGTTTGCGTCGCGTGAGCACACCAGGTTTGCGCCGCTACACCGGTTCGACTGAAATTCCCCGCGTCCGCGGAGGTTTGGGTGTCGCGATTGTTTCGACTTCGGAAGGTGTCATGTCGGGCAACGAAGCTCGTAAGAAAAACATCGGTGGAGAACTGCTCTGCTTTATTTGGTAATTTTTAAGGAAGTTTATGTCACGAATTGGAAAATCGCCGATTACTGTTCCCGCCCAGGTGAAAGTGGACGTGAAGGGAAAGAAAATTTCTGTGCAAGGACCGAAAGGCAAGCTCGATATGGAGTTGCCACGCCGCACCAGCCTCAAAATTGAAGGTGACAAAATCGTGGTGAGCCGCGATGGCGAAGATGCCGAAGCCAAGGCGATGCACGGTTTGGGTCGCGCATTGGTCAACAACATGGTTTTGGGCGTCAGCGTTGGTTTCAGTAAAAAGCTCGAGATCAACGGCGTCGGTTTCAAGGCAGCGGTGCAGGGCAACGTGGTTAATCTGAGCCTTGGTTATTCGCATCCGATTAATTATCCGATTCCAGCCCAAATTAAAGTGACCGTGGAAGAAAATACCAAAGTCACGATCGAAGGGCCGAGCAAACAGGTCGTTGGCCAGGTTGCTTCAGAAATTCGCGCCTACTATCCGCCTGAGCCGTATAAGGGCAAAGGTGTGAAATACTCCGACGAGAAGATTATCCGTAAGGAAGGCAAGACGGTTCAATAATAATTTCAGCGGCGGTCACAGACGCGCCGCTACAGAAAAAAATGAGAACTCAAGTTAAACAAAGATTGGCGCAACTTCGTCACTGGCGCATTCGTAAAAAAGTCACCGGCACTGCGGAACGTCCTCGCATGAGCGTTCGGTTTACGAACCAAAATATTTACGTGCAGTTCGTCGATGATAGCGCGAGCAAAACGATTGTTTCTACTTCGACCCGGAGCAAGGCCGTTGGCAAAGCCGAAAAGATTGGCGCCAACGTTGTGACGGCAACGCGAATCGGAAAACTCGCCGCTGAAGC
This sequence comes from Verrucomicrobiota bacterium, assembly GCA_043775015.1. GTDB lineage: Bacteria > Verrucomicrobiota > Verrucomicrobiia > Limisphaerales > CANJXF01 > CANJXF01. The sequence goes on along the minus strand of JAYVSV010000112.1, from coordinate 37,405 downwards.
CGCGAAGGAAAAAGGGATCAAGTCGGTCGTGTTTGATCGCTCTGGCGCTCGTTATCACGGAAAAGTAAAAGCTTTGGCAGACGCGGCGCGTGAAGCCGGTTTGCAATTCTAATTAACCAGGAGAAAAAATTGTGGCTGAAGTAAATAAAAGTTTTGGTGGTGAAGGTAGTGCTCCCGCTGCGGGTGGTCCTGGCGGCGGTGGTGGCAATCGCTTCGGTGGTGGTGGACGCGGACAAAATCGCGGGCCGCGCCGCCGCTCTGACGCGCCGCAGATCACTGACGGCAAAGGCAACGAACTCGTCGAGAAAGTTGTCTTCATCAATCGCTCATCCAAAGTGGTGAAGGGCGGACGCCGTTTCAGTTTCAGCGCATTGGTTGTCACCGGCGACAAAAAAGGCCGGGTTGGACTTGGCTTGGGCAAAGGTGGCGAAGTCGCAGACGCGATTCGCAAGGGTGGGGAAGTTGCCAAATCGGCTATGGTCAAAGTTTCATTGAAGGACACGACCATTCCGCACGAAATTTATTACACGTTCTGCGGAGCAAAAATTCTTTTGCGCCCTGCTTCTCCAGGAACAGGAATCATCGCCGGCAAAACCGTTCGTGCCGTTCTCGAGTCCGCCGGAATCAAAGATATTTTGAGCAAGTCGCTCGGTTCGGATAATGCCGCCAACGTGGTCAAAGCAACTCTGGGTGCCTTGCGCCAGCTTCGTTTGCGCGAAGATATTTATCGCAGCCGCGGTATCGAAATCAAACAGAAGGTTGAGAAGCCTGTTGAAGTTCAACCCGTCGTAGCCACAGCTTAATTTTTTATGCGTTTACATGATCTAAAGCCTCGTCCCGGTTCAAAACATCGTCGCAAACGATTGGGGCAGGGCGAATCCAGTGGTCGCGGTAAAACCGCCGGTCGCGGTGGCAAAGGCCAGACCGCGCGCTCCGGCAGTTCCATTCGTCCTGGATTCGAGGGCGGTCAGATGCCGCTCATTCGTCGTATTCCAAAACGCGGTTTTAATAATGCCCGTCATACGATTGAATACATCCCGGTGAATCTCACCTCGCTCAATCAATTTGAAGACGGAGCAACGGTTGACGAATTGGCGTTGCGCAACGTTGGTTTGGCCAACGGACCGGTGAAGCGCATTAAGATTCTTGGAATGGGCGATCTATCAAAAAAACTGAAAGTAACTGCTCACGCGTTTAGCGCATCGGCCAAGGCTAAAATTGAAAGCCTCGGCGGCACCTGCGAAGTGATCGCGAAAAGGGTTGAGGTCAAAAAAGCTTAGTCTTCTTTCGCATGTTCACTGCCATAACCAACACGCTGGCGAATTGTTTTAAGATTCCAGAACTCAAGTCGCGTATTTTTTTCACGCTGATTGTTTTGGGAATTTGCCGTCTAGCTGCTTTGATTCCGACACCGGGATTGAACAACGCGGCTCTTAAAGCTTATTTTGAATCCTCTGCGGCAGCCGGGGGCAATTCGTTAATGGGCATGTACAGTTTGTTCACCGGTGGTGGCTTCGAAAACTGCGCGGTGGGTGCTTTGGGTATCATGCCCTACATCAGCGCGACCATTATTATTCAGCTTCTCACCGCAGTCATTCCGCAACTGAGTAAGCTTGCTCGCGAAGAAGGGGGTCGCACCAAAATTATTCAATACGGCCGTTACCTTACCGTCCTACTTTGCTTGGGCCAGGGATTCGTGATGGCGCTTGGCTGGGAAAATGCCGAACGTGTTTTCCCCGGGTTCAAAGGCAATCTCGTTCTCTACGATAATCTCTGGTTCTATCGGATTCAGACCATGTTCATTTTGACCACCGGCACCATGCTTCTGATGTGGCTCGGTGAACAAATTACAGATCGCGGCATCGGCAACGGAATTTCATTGGTCATCACCATCGGTATTTTGGCTCGCCTGCCAAAAGCAGGGCAGGGACTTTGGGAAATGTTCTTTCCGCCCGTCGGTGTGGAATCAAAATTCACAGTTTTTCATGCAATTGCGTTGGTTCTACTGTTGGCCGCCGTCATCGCCGGGGTGATTGCAGTAACTCAAGCTCAACGAAAAATTCCCGTTCAATACGCACAGCGCGCCGTTGGCCGCAAAGTGTATTCTGGTGGAAGCTCGTTCATGCCATTGCGCGTCAATTACGCCGGGGTTATGCCGGTGATCTTCGCTCAGGCTATCTTGATGTTTCCGGCGATGATTTTCCAAAGTCTTGGCCAAAAACTAGCATCTTTTGCCGCTGGCTGGGCGTCGGCACTTGGTTCCAATTTGATCAAGCTCTCGGTTCTGTTGCAGCAAGGCTCATTTCTTTACATCGTATTTTATGGGTTGATGATTCTTTTCTTCTCCTATTTTTGGGTCGCGACGCAATTCAATGAATTGCAAATCGCTGATGATATGAAAAAATCCGGTGGATATATTCCCGGTGTTCGTCCTGGCCAGGCGACAAGTGATTTCCTCCATCGCACGATGAGTCGGATAACTTTGGCTGGAGCTATCTTCTTAACAGTCATCGCGGTGATCCCAATTATGCTGGGCAATGCGATGGGAATTAACCCGATTGTTTCTCAATTTTTCGGCGGAACCAGTATGTTGATCATGGTGGGTGTAATGCTCGATACGATGCGCCAGATGGAGTCTCATTTGTTGATGCGGCATTACGACGGGTTTTTGAAAAAAGGCAGAATCAAAGGCCGATTCTGATTTGTTCTTACTCTTTCTCCTAATCATAATTCTAACCACACAAACGTGAGGACGGATTAAGATTGAGAATTTAGATAAAGATTAAGAGATGAGTCGGATTGTGCTGAAAAATGAACGGGATCTGGAATCGATGCGACCAGCCTGTGTGGTGGCGAGCGCAGTTTTAGAGGAAGTCGCCGCATTTATTAGGCCGGGTGTAACGACGGTCGAAGTGGATAATTTTGCTGGTGAACGGATCAAGAGTTACGGAGCAAAAAGCGCGTTTTTAGGGTATCGAAAATATCCGTGCAACGTCTGTATTTCCGTAAATGAACAAGTGGTTCACGGATTGGCTAACAATCGTCGCTTGGAATTTGGTGACATCGTGAGTTTGGATGTTGGCGTGGTTTACAATGGATTTATTGGTGATAACGCCAAGACGGTAGCCGTTGGCGGATGCGGAGTGGCAGCACAGCGTTTGATGGATGTGACGGAGCGCGCACTCTATGAAGGGATTGCGAAAGCGGTTCCGGGCAATCGCGTGGTGGATATTTCGCGCGCGATTCAGAAGTATGTAGAAAGTAATAATTTTAGTGTGGTCCGGGAATTTGTTGGGCATGGCGTCGGGCGTTCGATGCACGAGGAACCGCAGGTGCCAAATTTTGTTGAAGGCAAGTCGTCTCCAAAATTGCGGTCCGGAATGACCTTGGCGATTGAGCCGATGGTCAATGTGGGGCGGCCTGAAGTGCAAATTTTAAAAGACGGCTGGACAGTGGTAACCAAAGATGGTTCATTATCGGCCCATTTTGAGCATACGGTTTTGATCACCGAATCAGATCCTGAAATTTTAACGTGTCGAGAGAAGGCGCTATCAAAGTTGAAGGTATCGTAGTTGAAGTGCTCCCGAACAGTTTGTTTCGGGTTGCTTTGCCGAATGGTCATCGGATTTTGGCGCATATTTCGGGCAGAATGAGGTTGAATCTTGTTCGGATTGCGGTTGGTGAAAAAGTGAATTTGGAAATGTCGCCTTACGATTTGTCGAAAGGCTCCATCTTTTTTTAGAAAATTATATGAAAGTTCGCGCATCAGTGAAGAAGCTTTGCGAAAACTGCAAAGTGGTAAAACGCAAAGGGATCATTCGAGTGATTTGCTCGAATGCTCGCCACAAACAACGACAAGGTTAAGAATTTATGGCACGCATTATCGGAGTAGAAATTCCTGGCGGCAAGCGCATCGACATCGCGCTGCGCTACATTTACGGCATTGGACCAACCAATGCGAAAATCATTTTGGAGAAGGCCAAGATTGATCCCAGTATTCGCGCCAAGGACTTGGACGAATCACAACTATCCCAAATCGTCCACGCGATTCAGGACGGCAAGTATGTCATCGAAGGTGATTTGCGCCGGGAGCTGGGAATGAATTTAAAGCGATTGCAGGGTATCAAGTGCTATCGTGGCACTCGTCATTTGCGTGGGTTGCCGGTTCGCGGCCAACGCACAAAAACGAATTCCCGTACTCGCAAAGGTCCGCGTAAGACGGTCGGCGTGCAACGTAATCCGAACGCCAAAACAGGTATTCACTAATTTTTGAACTATGGCTGAAGAAACAAAACCCAAGAAGGCCGCTCCTAAAAAAGAAGCGAATCCGGAAGCTGCGGAGAAAGCCGCTAAAGCTCCCGCTGCCGAAGGCCAGGCAAAGCCCTCGAAGAAGTCGGCACCCGCTGGCGATGTCAAACCCGCCACGGCCGTGGTCGAACCCGTTGCCGCTCCATCGGCACCGACTGCTGCTGAATTGCTGGCCGATGATCCTAATGCAAAGAAGATCATCAAGGTCAAAGGTGCGAAGAACATCAGTATCGGCATCGCCAATATTCTTGCTACTTTCAACAACACGCACGTGGCGATCACCGACATGCAAGGAAACGTCCTTGGTTGGTCGAGCGCAGGCCGCGTTGGGTTCAAAGGTTCACGCAAAAGCACTGCTTTCGCTGCGCAACAGGTCGCTCAAGATGCCGCTCGCCAAGCCATGTCTCACGGCATGCGCGAAGTTGAAGTGCGCGTCAAAGGTCCAGGTTCAGGCCGGGAATCTGCCATCCGCGCGCTTCAGGCAATCGGGCTTGAAATCAACGCAATCAAGGACTGTACGCCAGTTCCTCACAATGGCTGCCGTCCACGCAAGAAACGCCGCGTTTAATTCGTCAATCGCAAATCGTAACTCGTAAAATTTTATGGCTCGTTATACAGGTCCTCGCACACGCATTAGCCGACGTTTCGGTATCCCCATTTTTGGTCCGTCGAAATATCTCGAACGCCGTAACTACGGTCCGGGTGTTCACGGACCGAAATCACGCCGCAAGAATACCGACTACGCTCTCGGTTTGATCGAGAAGCAGAAGTTTCGTTATTATTATGGCTTGATGGAAAAGCAATTTCGTGGCGTTTACGAAAAGGCTTTGAAACGCCGTGGCGTCACCGGCGAAACCATGTTGCAGATTTTGGAAACTCGTTTGGACAACGTCGTTTTCCACCTCGGTTTCGGCAACACTCGAGCCTCGGCCCGTCAATTGGTTGGTCACGGTCACGTCAAAGTAAATGGCCGCAAGGTCAACATTCCCTCCTACGCTTTGAAGGTGAATGATGTCATCGAAATCAAAGACTCCAATGTGTCGCGCCAGATGGCGACGAAGAGTTTGGAAATTTCCACCAGCCGCGTGATTCCTGATTGGCTTTCGCTCGATAAAACCGCTTTCAAAGGAACCGTCATGCGCGTTCCGACTCGCGAAGAAATCCAGCCGATTGCCAACGAGCAGACCGTCGTTGAATTTTATTCCCGCTAATTAACAAACCGTCCCGCCCTGCGGGACAAAAACAATTATACGGACTTTTCCGGTTGCGGGAATAAACCCCGGGAGAGTCAGATTAAAATTGTTAGAAAGAAAGTTATGCCAGTACGTTTAGGACGTTTTGAAATGCCAAAACGGTTGACGAAAGAAGACTCAACCGCCACAGAAACTTACGCCAAGTTTATTGCCGACCCGTTTGAAACCGGTTACGGCCATACCATCGGCAACTCCCTTCGCCGTGTGCTCCTTTCCTCGTTGGAAGGCGCTGCGATCACCTCCATCAAAATCGATGGTGCGATGCACGAATTCGCCACCGTCGAAGGCGTCGTGGAAGATGTCACCGACATCGTTCTCAATTTAAAGAAAGTTTTGTTCAAGGCGCACAGCCGCGAACCGCAGACTTTGATCCTTTCCATCAACAAGGAAGGCGATGTGACTGCAGGTGATATCGAACTCAATCAGAACGTTGAACTCGTCAATCCCAAACAGCACATCTGCACGCTCGATAAGAAGAAAAAATTCGAGATGGAATTGGAAGTCAAAGTCGGTCGGGGATTTATGCCGGGCGACGAGAACAAGAAACCCGATCAATCCATTGGCGTGATCGCGATTGACTCGTTGTTCTCTCCGGTCACTCGCGTGAAATATTTGGTCGAAAGCGCGCGTGTTGGTCAACGCACCGATTACGACCGTCTCATCATCGAGATTTGGACCGATGGTCGCATTTCTCCGGACGACGCACTCACCCAGGCTTCGGCAATTCTTCAGCACCATCTCGACGTATTTGTTGGTTACGACAAGAACGCGGTGGAATTCGAAGAAGTTGCGGACAAGCAAGACGATGAAAAATCTCGTATGCGCAAATTACTCAACATGAGCGTGAACGAAATCGAATTGAGCGTCCGTGCGGCCAATTGCTTGAACAACGCCAACATCACCACCGTTGGCCAACTCGCGATGAAGACCGAAGCTGAAATGCTCAAGTATCGCAACTTCGGCAAAAAATCTCTCAACGAAATCAAAGACAAACTCACTTCACTCAGCTTGTCGCTCGGTATGAATATCGATCCGGCGTTGCTGGAAGCACCGAAAGAAGAAGCCAAAACGGCTTAACCAAGTTTTATGCGCCATCTTAAACGAACAGCAAAATTAGGCCGCACCGGCTCGCATCGTAATGCGATGTTGGCCAACATGGTGTGCAGTCTGATCATCCACAAACGAATCCAAACCACTTTGGCCAAAGCCAAGGCCGCGCGTTCTGTCGCGGAAAAAATGGTGACCCTCGGCAAGAGCGGAACGCTTCATGATCGCCGTCTCGCTGCCGCTCGTTTGAAACAGGAAGATGCAGTCAAAATTCTTTTCAACGAAATTGCGCCGACGCAAAAAGATCGTCGCGGTGGTTACACTCGGATTATCAAATTGCACGAGCGCCAAGGTGACGCGGCCAATCTCGCGATCCTCGAATGGGTTGATGTTCCGGTCAGTGAACCAACTCCAGCCAAAACCGAAACTCCTGCGGCTGATGCGAAAGAATCCTCCGAGCCTAAAAAGGAAAAGAAGGTTGCCGCCAAAAAGAAAAAGCCAGTTGCTGAAAAAGCAGAAGCAGCCAAAAGCTAATTCGTTCTCATTTCAATCACAAAAGCCCGTTCGAAAGAACGGGCTTTTTTATTTCATGGAAAAATGTTCTCGGAATTCAAAAGATAATCTTGGCTCATCACCGAGACCTGTGTAGCTATCCTAAGATGCAAGCCAAGCCAGAAATTTCCAGAATAGAAATCAGCTCGGATCATTTGCCTTGGTGGAATACTCTGAGCCGCTATCACTGGTTTGTTTTCGCGGTTGCCTCGCTGGCTTGGATGTTTGATTGCCTCGATCAGCAACTTTTCATCATCGCTCGCTCTCCGGCGATCAAGGCTTTATTGCCGCCGGATACAGCACCGGATGTTCTTAAACAATGGGGCGGTTACACGACCGCCATTTTTGTGGCGGGTTGGGCGACAGGCGGGCTGATCTTCGGTGCAGTCGGTGACAAAATCGGACGAGCTCGCACGCTGGCTTTGACCGTGTTGCTTTACTCAATCTGCACAGGGCTTTCAGCGTTCTCCCGCAACGTGGTGGATTTTTCCATTTATCGGTTTGTTACGGGTCTTGGCGTAGGTGGCGTCTTCGGTTTGGCCGTCGCGTTGGTTGCAGACGGCTTGCCCGATCGTGCGCGTCCTCACGCTCTTGGTTTGCTGCAAGCGCTCTCCGCCGTGGGCAACGTCACCGCCGGATTAATTGCGGTCGGGGTGGGCTACTTGGAAACAACTTCCATGCAGCCGGGCACTGCATGGAAATATTTATTTTGGATCGGTGCCGCACCAGCTTTTCTATGCGTCTTCATCCAGATCCGATTGAAGGAGCCGGAGAAATGGGTGAAGGCGCGCGAAGAAGGCCGCCGCACCGGAGTCCGTTTCGGTTCATACGCGTCGATGTTTGGTGAAGCACGCTGGCGAAAAAATGCCTTGCTCGGAATGCTGCTCTGCCTGGCTGGGGTGGTAGGGCTTTGGGGCGTCGGCTTTTTCAGCCCCGAACTGGTCGGCGACGTCATTGGCAAAATATTGAAAGCGCAAAATGTTCCAGCAGCGCAGGTTCCTGGAAAACGCCTGATGTGGACCGGAATCAATATGATCATGCAGAACATCGGAGCATTTCTCGGAATGCTCACCTTTACAAAGCTGGCCCACCATTACGGTAGAAAACCCATTTTTGCGATCGGATATGTTTGCGCGTTTATCAGCACCGTCGCCGTTTTCAAATTTCTCAACCAGCCGTGGCACATTTTTGTCCTCATCCCGATCATGGGCTTTTGCCAATTGGGTTTGTTTGCTGGCTTCGCCATTTATCTCCCCGAATTGTTTCCAACCCGCCTTCGAAGCACCGGCACGAGTTTTTGTTACAACGTGGGCCGGTTCATTGCTGCCAGTGGACCATTTACACTCGGTTTGCTTCAGGCCCATCTCGCGGCGGGCGCAATTACCGCTGACGCTAAATTGGAAGCCTTCCGTAATGCCTGTTGCTGGGTCAGCCTCGTTTTTTTTGTTGGTCTCATCGCACTTCCGTTCTTGCCTGAAACCAAAGGTCAACCGTTGCCAGAGGACAGTGCGGATGCGCGTTAAGCAGTGCTGAAACTCTCACGGCTTAGATGTTCAAAACCTTCTCTAGCTCGTCCCTGTTGTTTTGCGATCTCGCGCCGTGGCCGAACTTCTTCCGTAACCGCCAATTTCACAGTTGGCTTTAGTGCTTTTGACGATATGTTTTGCGCGTTATGCAGCTTGCGGAAAAAATTGTTGCTCGGACCAACCATCTCCAAGGGAAATCATCGTTGAATGCTTTAGTCATTCTTTCCATTTGCCTGCTGGCATGGCTTTGCTTGAGTGAACTTGGGTTGGGTTTCTGGGTTTTTACCTGGTCACTGATGGTTTTTACCGTTACTGCGCCAACGAGCCAGTCGATCAAGGCTTGGGTGGATGAAGCACAAAATCGAATTCCGTTTGTAGCCGTAGCTCAACACAATCCCTCGCTGGCAGGCACCCAAAAATCCATGAGCCATCTGAAACCATTTCGTCACAACCAGGCTTTCGCCGATATTTTTGGCTGGGTGGAATTCAGGATTTTATTCCAAATACGCGGACGTGTTGAAAGCGGACAAATTTGGTGCGTCCGGGTTGCGACATAAAGCATGAAAGTTAAAACAGTCGGTTACACAAATCTTGGCGGTTGGGACGATCAGGCTGAACATTCGGCAAACGTCGTCGTGCCTCTCATTTTAAATCTGGTTATGCCGCAAAGCGTAGTGGACATCGGTTGCGGCCCCGGGGGTTGGCTGGAAGTTTTCCAGAAGAATGGCATCAATGATTTTGTGGGAATGGATGCTTCATGGGTACCTTTAGACAAACTACGAATTTCCCGCGAAAAATTTATTCCCACGGATTTAACCAAGCCGTTAAATGCGGCACGCCGTTTTGATTTGGTGGTCTCGCTCGAAGTGGCGGAGCATTTGGCCGCTCGATTTGCCGACACGTTTATTGATTCGTTGGTCTCGCTTGGAGATGTGGTTCTGTTTTCTGCGGCAATTCCAGGTCAACGCGGTTTTCAGCACGTGAACGAACAATTTCAGGATTATTGGGCGGAAAAATTTCGCGCGCGCGATTTTGATTGCTATGATTTTATTCGCCCTAAAATTTGGAACAATCGCAACGTTAGTTTTTATTATTGCCAAAATATGTTGTTGTTCGTGAAACGCGGAGACGTGCTCGAAGGAAAATTGCGCGAACTACAAATTCCGTCGGCGAATGAAATGTTGTCCGTGATTCACCCCGAACTTTATTGGCGTCGCTCCCACCCGCTGAAACATATTTTGCGGCGATTACGCGAAAAATTTTTAGGTTCCTGAAATTGCCGTCGAGAAGAAATTTTTCTCGAAGAGCGCTGTTGGCGAGGTGCGACGAGTGAACGCACCAACCGTCGTCCGCTAACTCACAGGCCCGTGGGATGATCCAAAAAAGTCCACGGCACTTTAAATTTTTCTGAGAGCTGCCCCGCGAGAGCTTTCACTCCGAAAGTTTCCGTCGCGTAGTGGCCGCCGTAAAAAACATTCAGGCCCAATTCTTCGGCCAAGGCAAAAGTCCAGTGTGGGCCTTCGCCGGTGATGAACGTATCGACCCCTTCGCTCGCAGCCTTTTTCAAATCGCCTCCAGCCCCGCCCGTCACAACGCCGATTCGTTCGCACAAATCGCAACCGCCGGGCAAAACGGTTACGGCTTTGCCAAAAATTTTTTCGAGCCGTTGAGCCAGATTCTTTCGCGAAATCTTTTTGCTGGTTTGGAAACCGATGAACTGTTCCTTGGAAGAAAAAAACGGTTTGAGATTTTTGAATCCAAGCGCTGCACAAAGTTGCGCGTTGTTGCCGAGTTTGGGATGAGCGTCGAGCGGGAGATGCGAACTATAAACCGCCAGATTATTTTCAACCAAAAGCCGGATCATCTCATAACGTTGGCCCGTCCACGGATGCGTCTGGTTCCAAAACAAACCATGATGGACAATCAGCAAATCCGCCTTGGCCGCGATCGCCAGCTTGATCGTGGCGAGACTCGCGTCCACCGTCGCCGCAATTTTGGTAATCGAGCCGCGATTTTCCATTTGCAACCCGTTCACCGCGCCGTCCCAATCTTCAAACTTTTCTGTGCGCAAAAGTTTGTCGCAGTAATCGACGATCTGAGAAAGAGGCAGGGTTCGCATTGGAACGGTGGATCGCTTTGGAATCAGGGCGCGGTTTGAAGAACGACCCCGCCGGTTCGGTTTGTGCCGGAGAATAATCCGTACCCGGCATTTTGATTTTGCAGCAGGACTCCCGTGAAAGCGGTGCTTTTCAATGTGGCGGGATTGACAAAGCTTCCTTTGAACGCTCCCGAGGTTCGCGTGAAACTTAACGTGAGTTTGTTGCTGCTTAGGGGTACCAGATCGTTCGTAGCTATGCTGAAGCTGTTTGTGAAATCCACAAGGTTGCCGCCGGTGAATTTAATCTGGCCGTTAATGAAATTCAAGAGTGGCACTCCATTTGTCGGAGCGTAAGTGGATCCGGCGGCATTGACTTCATTGGTGAAACCGGCTGGATAAAGTGCGGAAGTTGACTGCGGCAGTTTTGTCCAACTCACTGGTCCTTCGGCGTTGGTGATTGAATTTCCCGAGAACGTCAACCAAGTCAAAGCGGAACCGTTGCCAGCGTAAAGCGAAACGTAAAATGGCCATTGTGAATGTTTCGACCGGATGGTTTTTTGAGAAATCTTTGTTCCATCGCCCAGGGTTCCCGCCAGTTTTATACCTCCCAAAGCATCGGTCGTGAGGGTCCCGAACCCGTTGCCACCCGGAAATTGGGGTGATGATGTATTTCCTGGAAAGACCAGGGTGTATTTTGCAACCAAAGCTGCCGGATATGTTTTTGAGTAGATGTTGCGGTCCGCAATTAAATTAGCTGTCCAGGTTCCATCGCTGATCTGGCCGGACAGATAGTCACCACCGTTTAAGTCCACCTGTAAATGTGCAGACAGCGACGACAATCCCGTGCGAACGATGGTTTTTTCAATCGTACCCGACGGGGAAAGGGGGCCGGAGAGCGAATAAATTTTTCCGGCCAGTTGAATCTTTGCGCTCAATGCGCCTTTGGTTGTGATGGTGGCGGCAAAGAAACCGGACCTTTGATGCGTAACAGAGTTTTCTTCGAAAAAGAGACCTTGATAAACGCCGGCAACGGATGGAAACGGGTCGGGAATAAAATTCGCTTGTAAGGTCAGATTGTTGCGCATGGTGAACGTGAGCGTGGCGGTGCTCGATTCTATGTCTCCAGTCCACCCGGCAAAAATGTAGCCAGCGTTGGGCTTGGCCGCGATCGTGTAGCTTTTTCCGAGGATGAGTTTTGTGCCGCTGTAATTGGGGGAAAGCGTTCCTAATCCGGAAGTCGAGAGACCTAAAACATCGGGCGGCCCGGCTCGGATCGAGATATTATCGATGGCGATGCGGCCCAAATTGTCTTTGCCTTCAAAGCGGAGGATAAACAAATCAGGAACATCAGGAGTAAAGGTTGGATTCGAAATGTTGGTCAAAGATAATTGCGCTGAGGAGCCAGCGGGTTGGCGAATGATTCTCCACGAAAACGAAGTGGTGGTGAGATTGCTGATGGATAGATGCCGTTGCACTCCAACTTCCCCTGCGGAAAAATCCACCACCGGACGATCCGGCAGAGCGGGTGAACCTTTGCGAACGGATTGGTTGCTGGTATCCGAGACGAATAAATTACCTGAACCATCCGCCGCCAGATCTTCGGCCCCAGAGAAAAGACCCACCTTGCCTGTTCCATCCTGGCTCCCGCGCACGGACGATGCTCCTGCCAAAGTCGTCACCACTCGGGCGGGCGTGATTTTGCGAATCGTGCTGTTCCCGTAGTCGGCTACATAAAGGTTGCCGAAACTGTCAATGCTCAAGCCGAAGGGTTTGTAAAATCGTGCCGCAGCACCCGTTCCGTCCACGGTACCAGAGATTCCAGCCAAACCGGCGAACGTGGTGACTTCGCCAGAAGGGGTAAGTTTGCGAATCGTCTGGTTGCCGTTGTCGGCCACGAATAAGTTGCCCTCGTTGTCGGCCGCAATTCCTTCGGGATAATTGAAGCGAGCAGCGGAGCCTGTTCCATCCGCCTTTCCCGAATGGCCGGCTGTTCCGGCGAAAGTCGTCACAGATCCTCCAGGAGTTATTTTGCGAATGGTGTGATTGAAGGTGTCCGCTACAAATAAATTTCCACCGCCACCTATGGCTACGAAAAAAGGATTGGTAAATCGGGCGGCGTTTCCATCGCCGTCTGTGCTCCCTGATTCCCCAGGTGATCCTGCCAGCGTGGTGACAACTCCTCCTGGAGTGACCTTTCGGATCGCGTGGTTTCCATAATCGGCCACAAACACATTTCCACCACCATCCACCGCTACTCCTAGAGGATTGTTAAAGCGCGCGCTACTTCCGGTTCCGTTGGTGGTGCCCGGGGTGCCAGCCAAACCTGCCAAAGTAGTTGCCGTTCCATCCGGCGAAATTTTTCGGATCGTATGATTTGCCAGATCTGAGACATAGGCGTTGCCGTCGTGATCCAAAGCGATACCGGATGGATAATTAAATTGGGCAACATTGGCTGGTCCGTTTTTGCTGCCAACACCTCCTGAGGTTCCAGCAAAAGTTGTGACATTATTGCCCGGCGCGATTTTCCGAATCGTGCTGTTGCTGTAATCAGCGATATAAATATTACCCCCGTTGTCGATGCCAATTCCCGTGGGATAATTAAAACGAGCCGAGTCTCCCGCTCCGTCCACACTTCCCAAACTACCAGAGGCTCCTGCCAAAGTTGTCACTTCGCCGGCCAGCGTGATTTGCCGGATGGAGTGATTGTAAGTGTCGGCCACGAACAAATTTCCTTGTTGATAGGCGATCTCGAACGGTTGGTAAAAACGCGCCGTTGCGCCGTTGCCGTTGGCACTACCTGATTCACCCGCGCTTCCAGCCAAAGTGGTCACCACTCCACTTGAGGTGATTTTTCGAATGGTATTATTGCCTAGGTCCGCCACATACAGATTCCCGTTCTCATCCGCCGCGATTCCAAAAGGATAATTGAAACGGGCCGCTGCGCCCGCGCCGTTTGTATTTCCAGAAGCGCCCGCAAACCCAGCAAAAGTTGTCACCACCCCTGCGGTGGTAATTTTCCGAATCGTATGATTTCTTGAATCGGCGACAAACAAATTGCCCGCGTTGTCGAACGTCAAACCGATCGGAAAATTAAAACGCGCCGCATTGCCGATCCCGTTGACGCTCGCCAGCAGCCCGGGTTTTCCAGCGAAAGTTGTCACCAATCCGGCCGACGTGATTTTACGAATCGCATGGTTTCCGTAATCAGCCACATACAGATTGCCGCTCCCATCAATCGCAATGGCCGCTGGATTATTAAATCGCGCAGCACTACCGACCCCATCGGCCGCACCCGAATTGCCTGCCAATCCTGCAAGGGTCGTTACCATTCCTGAAGAAGAAATTTTGCGAATCGTGTGATTGGCGTAGTCCGCAACAAAAATGTTTCCACTTGAATCGACCGCGATTTTGTGAGGACCTGAAAAACGGGCTTCGCTGCCATTTCCGTCGTGCCAGTTAGGGACTTCGCGCGGGCCGGCGAAACGGGTGAAAGTATAATTCTCGTAAGTTCCGAGTGCGGTTCCGACGCCAAGGCAGGAAACACTTAGAATCAAAGCCGCTCTCCAAAAAGACGTGTTGAAGTAATGCATATTTTTATTTCTCACTGCGCGTTATGGCGTAAATTTGCTGTCGCCGATCCAAAACCAGCGATTTCGCAACATGGCTTTCATAACACAATATCCGTGCGAACGCCTTCAGGAAAACAAAATATTCTGTAACGCTGGTCCTTAAAAGCATTGCGGTAATCTGTGTGGACAACTCGTAACCAAATACAACAAACCAACTCAAGCGCGTCGCTTTGTTATTTTTTCAAATGTAAGTTTCAAAATCTTTATTACTTTTGTTGAATTCTCGCGTGCCATTCGTATAGTGCGGCGATTGAAAATTCCAAATGAGTGATTCTTCTGCCACGTCGGCCTGGGATATTGAGGCGGCGCGAAATCTCTATAATATCAACCGCTGGGGTGCGAAATATTTCGACATCAACGATGCTGGTCGCGTTGTCGCCAAACCGTTGCAGGAGACGGGCGCAGCGGTGGACATCACCGATGTCATCGAAGAAGCCAAAGGGCGCGGGCTAAAATTTCCGTTGTTGATTCGCTTTCAGGACATTCTTCGACACCGCGTCGAATCGATTAACTTGGCGTTCCGCAATTCGATTACCGAATTCAATTACCAGGGAAAATACAGCGGTGTCTTTCCCATCAAGGTGAATCAGCTCCGCGAAGTCGTCGAAGAAATTTTGGACGCGGGCAAACCTTACAATTTCGGTTTGGAAGTTGGCAGCAAACCGGAATTATTCGCGGGCCTAGCGATGCAAAGTCAGGCGAACGGAATGATTATCTGCAACGGCTACAAAGATTGCGCGTTCATCAAGATGGCTCTCATGGGAACCAAGCTCGGTCGCAAAGTCATCATGGTCGTCGAGAAATTGGAGGAGCTAAAACAGATCATCGCGGTTTCACGGCAAGTCGGTGTCGAACCGTTAATCGGAATTCGCGCGCGTTTGTTGAGCAAAGGCGCAGGCAAATGGGCCGAGAGCGGCGGCGAAAATGCAAAGTTTGGCTTGAGCACGGCAGAACTTCTCGCCGCGACTGATTTGCTGAAAGCGGAAAATCTTTCGCACTGTTTCAAGTTGCTCCATTTCCACATCGGCTCTCAAGTGCCAGATATTTTGACGGTGAAAAAAGCGGTGCAGGAGGCGTCGCGCTTCTACGCGAAACTTTTCAAAATGGGTTTTGCGATTCAATACATCGATGTCGGCGGTGGCCTCGGCGTGGATTACGACGGGAGTCGTTCTGCGTTCGACAGCTCCGTGAATTATAGTTTGCAGGAATACACCAACGACATCGTTTATTACATTGCCGATGTTTGTAATGCGGAAAAAGTTCCGCATCCCGACATCGTGAGCGAAAGTGGCCGCGCGATTGTGGCGCATCACAGCGTGTTGATCGTCGAGGTTTTCGGAGCCATCGAAAAAATCCGAGAAACCAACAATCTCGAATTTGGCGACAACGATCATGCGCTCGTCAAAGAGCTTTTTGACATTCGAAAAAATCTTTGCAGGCTCAACAAGCTCGAAGCGTTTCACGATGCCCAGGAGCGCAAGGAAGATGCGCACAACATGTTTACGCTCGGCCTGATGGAACTCCCCGACAAAGCAAAAATCGAAACGCTCTACTGGGAAATCAGCAGTGCGGTCGTCGATAGCTTCGCGGGACAAGCTTATGTTCCAGAAGAAATTCGCAAACTGGAAGACAGCCTTGCCGATCAATATCTCTGCAATTTCTCGGTGTTCCAATCGCTGCTCGATCATTGGGCGCTCGGACAACTCTTCCCGATCATGCCGGTCAATCGTCACAACGAAAAACCGACGCGCGAAGGAACCTTGGTTGATATCACCTGCGATTCCGACGGCCAGATCAATAAGTTCATTGATCTGCGCGACGTGCGCGACACCTTGCCATTGCATAAATTAAAAACCAACGGCAACGGGCAAGAACCCTATTATCTCGGATTCTTCCTGATGGGCGCTTATCAGGACATCATGGGCGACCTGCACAATCTTTTTGGCCGCGTCAATGAGGTTCACGTTTTCCTCGACCCGGATGAACCCGCTGGTTACTACGTCGAAGAAATCATCGAAGGCACGACGATTGTCCAGGCGCTTGGTGCTGTGCAATACGACGAGAACGAATTAAAGCGCTTGATGAAAGTGCAAATCGACGAAGCCATTAAATCCGACCGGCTCAAACCTTCCGAAGGCATGAGGTTGCTCGATGATTACGAGCGCGGCTTGAAGGATTACACCTATCTTTCCATTTAATCAGATCGCGAAAACCGTGATCGCTATGTCAACGCAACCTTCTGAGCCGGTGGTCAAAGCGGAATTGCTGCGTCGGCTTGGCCGTTTGGTTCGCGGGTTGTCTGCCCTGTTTTGGGGCCTTCCAATGACGCTGCTCGTATATATCCAGACGGCGCGCACCGATTTCTTCGATGCCCTGGGAGCGTTCGCAATTTTGCCGCCGATTTTCGTCAGCGCATTATTAATCTATGGATTGGTTCAGATCGGCCACTTTCAAACTCAAGAACGCATCTGGCAAAAAATCGTGGAGCGCGCCAAAATTTTCGGAATCGTGAATCTGGGATTGTCTCCATTTCTTTTCTGGTGGCACCGGTTTCCTTTCATCGAACTCTACAACCTTGCGATCATTCTACTCGGAGCATCGAGTCTCTTGTTCATCTTCATCTTAAACCGCGTGTTGCATCGGCTCGCTGCCATGTTGCCGGACGAGACGCTTCGACTGGAAACAAAACTTTTCACCACCTTCAATCGTCGCATGTTGCTCGCCATTCCCTCTTTGCTGCTGGCTTACTATGCGGTCGGTTTTATTTCGCCATTGCCGGATTTTCTCATCGTGGTTCTGGAGCGAGTTGATGCTCAGGGACTCTGGTTGGTGATGTTTTTGATTCTGATGCCGCTGGCAATGACCATGGCGCTCATCTGGAAAATCAAAGAAGTCGTCTTTGCCAGCATTCTGGAAACCGACCGCTGACCGCGCGGTTTACTTCTGCAACTCCGAAATTCCGACGCGAAATTCTTTCTGGGAAATGAACGCTCTGTCAGAAATGTTGCCGATCAATTGATCCGCTCAGCGACGGTAAATCGAAACATTCGTTTCTTCATCCAGCGAACCGCGAGCAAATCGTAGAAGGACGAAAACAACCGGTTCCAAACGCCGTAATTTGTTTTTCCAGCGAAACGGGGATTCGTCGAGATTGGAATTTCGGTCACGCTAAAACCTTCCATTTTAATCAGCGTCGGCATGAAACGATGCATTCCTTTGAAAAATTTCAGATCGGCGATGCACTCGCGTTTGAAGGCGCGAAAACAACAGCCGGAATCGGAAATGGTTTCGCCGCTTAAGCCGTTGCGGACGCGGTTGGCAATTCGCGAGGAGACGACGCGGACAAAACTATCGCCTTCGGCTCGGCTCTCGACGCGCGACCCGCAGACGCAATCGAACTGCTTCAGCGCTTCCAAAAACTTTGGCAAATCACGCGGATCGTTTTGCATGTCAGCATCAAGCGTCGCGAGAAATTTTCCGCGTGCCGCCTTCATTCCCGCCCATAGCGCGGCGGATTGGCCGGCGTTTTTTTCAAAACGCTGGACTCGAATCCGCTTGTCGGCTTCGGCGAGTTGTTTGAGCAAGCCCCAGGAATTATCGCGGCTGCAATCGTCGGTGATGACGATTTCGTAATCAATTTTCAACGGCTCAAGTGATTCACGAATTGCTCCAATGAGCGTGGGCAGATTTCCTTCCTCGTTGTAACAAGGAAGAACAATGCTTAGTAACGGCTCCGGATTCATTGCAAAATTGGATTACCCAACGGCGGAAACAACGGTGAGCGTGCCGGGTTGAACTTGTGAAAAAATCTTAAGTGCATGCGGCATCAAAGGTTTGGTGTCCGCCAAACGGTTGCTCGCCGCACGCAAAGCGATGACCGCGATTTTGTATTTTTGAAGTTGTTGTTGGTGCGGCAAATTCCCGTCCATCGTAATGAAAATTTGAAAATCCTCCTGTGCGCGTTCCGATGAGTGGAACGGATTTCACGACGTGGCCCGGCAAATCGCGTCCCAGTCGCCAATCAAGATTTTCATCGAGAAGAATTTTCAATCAGGCGGGCTGAAGAATTTGCTGTTTCGATTTCTCCAGAACGGCAATGACTTGTTCCCGCTTGACGCTTGGAAATCCTTCCAAAAAATCATCGATCGAATCTCCGGCTTCCAAGTGATCGAAAAGGCTTTGCACCGGCACGCGTGTCCCCACGAATACAACTACGCCTCCCAGAATTTCCGGGTCGGAATGATAAACAAAAGTCGCTTTCACGCGGCAAACTTACGACGCTTCGCAAAACCATTCAAGCTTCGTCAATTCACCAAACGATACCAGTTGTCGCGCTGGCGCGGCTCGTAACCGAGTTCCTTGATGAGCCGTTGCATGTCGGCAACGCCCATGCAGAAAGTTGTTCCGGCCTGCGAAACCACATTTTCTTCAATCATAATGCTGCCCAAATCATTCGCGCCAAACTTCAGCGCGATTTGTCCGATCTCCTGGCCTTGCGTGACCCACGAGCTTTGGATGTTCGGAATGTTATCGAGATAAATTCGCGAAAGCGCCTGCATCCGCAAATATTCGTGCGCACCAACCGTCGGCGCTTTCAGCTTGGTGTGTTCAGCTTGAAATGTCCAAGCGATGAATGCGGTGAAACCTGCGACTTCTTGATGTGCAGAGGTAGGGCGCGTCACTCCGTGCGCGCCGTCGGGCATTGGTTCTTGCGATAGCGGCGCGCACGGAGTGACGCGCCCTACCTGGTTAAGCGACTTATCCTGCTGCGCGCGAACTCGCTCCAGATGTTCGATACGTTCTTCCACCGTTTCGACATGCCCAAACATCATCGTCGCCGTCGAAGCGAGTCCGAGTCGATGCGCCACATCCATCACGTTCAACCATTCGTCGCTCATCGCTTTTAACGGCGCAATTCGCTGGCGAACGCGATCCACCAGAATTTCGCCGCCGCCGCCGGGAATTGATCCAAGCCCGGCTTTAACAAACTCGCGAATGATTTCTTCCACCGGCTTTTGGAAAACTTCCTGAAAATGCACGAACTCACTTGGGCTGAACCCGTGAATGTTAATCTGCGGAAATTTTGTTTTGATGTGCGAAAGCAAATCGAGATACCACTGCATCGAAAGTTTTGGATGATGCCCGCCCTGCATCAAAATCTGCGTGCCGCCGAGCGCAATCGTCTCTTCGATTTTTTTGTCCATCTCATCATGCGTGATGACGTAAGCGTCGTCGTCTTTTTCGACACGATAGAACGCGCAGAATTTGCAATAAACGTTGCAGACATTGGTGTAATTGACGTTGCGATCAACGATGTAGGTGACGATTTCATTCCCGCGTCCATCGAACGCAGTTTCCTTGGCCCGTTGCCGACGCCGATCCGCCAGCGCGCCGAGTTCTTCCAAAGGTAAATGATAAAGGCGCAACGCTTCGGCGGAATCAATCCGCTTTCCGTCCCAAACCTTTTGCAGCAACTCGTCCAATGGCGCGTCGTAAATCACGTTGAAATTTACCGCATTGAATTGAACCGACAATAAGAATTGCCCAGATCACTCGATCTTCAAAATGCTGGAGATTTTCAGTTCTGGAACCGTCGTTTCGATCCAACTTTCGTCTTTGGCGCGTTGAAATGTGAATGGAAGTTGCCAAGATGAGCCAGCATCCGCGCTCAACATTTCGACCGAGTGAACTTTCGCAAAGGGAACCCGAACTTTTATCCGCACATTCGTTGCGGGTGAAACTTTGTCCTCAAAAGAAGAAATCTTCTGAACATTAAGGTTCAAAAGGTGAATGATGGTTTTGTTTTTTTGATCAGAAACTATGGCACGAACGGTGGGCGGGCCGTCCACCACGATTGAGGGCTGGGGCAGGGCAGTTCGGACTTCAGAAAACCAATTTTCCTTTTCAGCAGAAATGATCCAACCTTCATTCTTTTGAAACTTTTCAACGCATTCTTTTTCGCGCTGGTTCAAATCGGAAAGCGATTCCAGAAGGAGAACCGGAACGGTTTCAGAACGGAGCGCGGCCGTGTGCGCAGCACCAACCGCAGCGCGTGTGCCCTGCTGCGGCTGAGTCTTCGACCACAGCCGCGCTCCGAGTCGTTCCACAAAATCATCTTCGCAAACAACTTGAAATTGGATGTTGGAACGAGTCAGCGCAGCGGCAGCAGTCAACGCCCAACACTCCGGCGTGTTCAACCATTTTCGGAACGGAAGAAACAGCAGGACGTCGGCTCGCGGCTGAACGTCATTCAAGAGCGTATGGTTTTTCCGCAGAAAATCGGCCTGCGGTCGGATGGCGGAACTCATTCGCGCTCGTTGATTTTCCGGCCACGTCGGCCAGGAAAGATAAGAGGCGCGGTGCGCGGCGGCTTCGGCCATCGCGAGCCGAACCAGGTTCGGCGGCGTGTGATAATCGGCGTCGGCAATGGCGACCGCCACGAGCGGCTTGCGGCGAGAAATCGCTTGAAGCAGTTCGTAAACGTGGCCGTATTCAACCGCGTTGCCGTTTGGCAAAACGCGAGGCTGGCTGGTCATATCTTCCACTACCACCAAATCCTCCGTCTTGCTCATCTCATAAATGTTATAGCCGTAATCGCGGGACTGGGAAAAAAATACGCCGGGCGAATTCAAGCTGTTGTTGCAGGTGATGAGCGCGTTGCGTTTGATCGTGTGAGCGTAACGGCGGATTTCGCCAAGGAAATCACGAGCGGTCATGCAACGGAACCGCAGAAAATCTTTCGGCTGATTGACGGCAAGCTGTCGAAGAAAGGTCAGCAAGTTGGTTTTTGGCAAATTAATCTTCGCTCCTTCGTCGATGAGAAATTTCAAAAACTTTTTCAAGCAATGTTCGCAGTAGCAGCCCTGCGGATGCACCGTCGGGTTGTCGAAGAAAATTCCGTCGTAGCCCGATTCAATTTGCAGGCGAACGATAAATTTTTCGTAGGTGCGCCAATCGGGATTGTTCATGCAGGCGGGCCGATAATCTCCGCCGTACCAGGAAGGAAGTACCTTGCCATTGCGATCTTGTTGCAACCATTCCGATGGTGCCGTTGAAAATTGCCCGCGAAAATCGGCGGTCCAATTTCGATCAAAATTTTCGAGCTTCACGATGGAAGTCGCGCACACATAGCCGAGCGCCAATTGAATCCCATTTCGTCTGGCGTGGCGCAGATATTCGGAAGTTGTATTGTGCCGCGCCGATAATTCAACTGGTGAAGGTAATCCTTGATAACCGATCCCGCCAAAGCCGGTTCCGTAAATAATCGTTGAGCCGCTCGCGGACGCAGCCTCCGCTTGGTCGGCAAAGCCTCCCAAGTGATCGAACGCGTGCCCGGCGATACCTACTCGCAATTCCTGACGCTCCGCCGCGAGGCTCGTTAAGGACAGGAAGATTCCAAATGCGAGGATTATATTTTTTCTCATAGCGAATGATGAATCCACAGATCCAGGTTTGGGATTTTCTTTGCGACTCAGGCGATGAGCTTCTGAACCAGTTCGCCTTCAACATCCGTCAACCGGAACTCGCGCCCCTGAAATTTGTAGGTGAGTTTGGTGTGATCGAAGCCGAGCAAATGCAGGATCGTGGCGTGAAGATCATGCACATGAACCCGATCCTCTACGATGTGAAAACCGAGTTCGTCGGTTTGTCCAATTGTGATGCCCGGCTTCACGCCGCCACCAGCCATCCAGATCGTGAAGGCTTGCGGGTGATGATCGCGACCCATTTTGCGACCGGCTTCAGGGTTGGTTTCCACCATCGGTGTGCGGCCAAATTCTCCACCCCAGATCACCAGAGTATCTTCGAGGAGTCCGCGCTGTTTTAAATCTTTGATCAGCGCCGCGCTGGCTTTATCTGTCAGGCCCGCTTGAGCTTTCACGCCGCCGGTCACATCGCTGTGATGATCCCAGGCTTCATGGAACAACTGAACGAACCGCACCCCGCGCTCGACCAGTCGCCGCGCCAGCAAACAGTTGTTGGCAAAACTGCTTTTGCCCGGCTCAGCGCCATACATCGCCAGCGTCTCAGGTGTTTCTTTCGAAATATCCATTAGTTCAGGCGCGCTGGTTTGCATTCGATACGCCATTTCAAACGAGTTAATTCGCGTCGTGATTTCTGGATCGCCGACTACATCCAGCCGGTCCTGATTGAGCTGCTTCAGCGTATCGAGGGACTTGCGTTGCATCTCCGCAGTGATTCCGGACGGGTTGGTCAAAAATAAAATCGGGTCGCCTGTGCGACGAAAGGGGACGCCCTGGTAAACGGTCGGCAAAAATCCGCAGCCCCAATTTGAAGCGCCGCCGCTGGTTCCACCAGCCGAACTGAGCACCACGAAGCCCGGAAGATTTTGCGATTCACTGCCCAATCCATAAGTCGCCCATGCCCCCATGCTCGGACGGCCAAATTGCGTCGAACCGGTGTTCATGAAAATTTGCGCCGGAGCATGATTGAAGGCGTCGGTCGTCATCGATTTGACGAGGGCAATCTCGTCCACAATTTCCGCCAGATGCGGCAGGACATCCGAAATTTCCGCGCCCGACTTTCCATGTTTATTGAATTTAAAGGTGGATGCGAACAACTCCGCATCGGGCCGGATGAACGCGTATTTCTGACCCTTGACGACTTCTGCCGGAACCGGTTTGCCGTCGTATTTCACAAGCGTCGGTTTGTAATCAAACAAATCCAACTGGCTCGGTGCACCCGCCTGAAAAAGGTAAATCACGCGCTTGGCTTTGGGTGCGAAATGCGGTGCGCGCGGCGCAAAAGGATTAGTTGCCGCAGGGCTGGCCACATCGGCAAAAACATTGTTGTTCTTGAGCAATGACGCCAAAGCCAGTGTTCCTAAACCGACGCCGCATTCCTTGAAAAAGTATCGGCGCGTAATCAGTTTCCTGACTTCCTGTTTGATCTGAGTTTCGTAATTCATACCGGGTTACTCTTTCGTCATCGTCTCATCCAAATTCAACAACACTCGCGATACCATCGTCCACGCCGCGACTCCATGCAGGTTCACATCCGCAGGAGCGTTTTGTGGATCAGCGGTTGCCACCCGGATCGCCGCGGTGGTTCGATCATCAAAATAATTCTTTTGCTCGTTGAGCAAAGCGAGCGTGTGCTGCATTTCCCTGTCACTGGGCTTCCGTCCAACGCAAAGGCGAAACGCATATTCGGCCCGCGCGCGCTCGTCTTTTCCGCCTTCTTTCCAAACGCGCATCGCCATTGCCTGCGCCGCTTCGTGAAATGCCGGATCGTTCAAAGTTGTGAGCGCTTGCAGCGGCGTGTTCGAGCGCAGGCGACGTGGACAGGAAAAATCGGCGTTGGGCGCGTCGAAGACCGACATCGAAGGATACGGTACGGATCGTTTCCAGTAAGTGTACATTCCGCGACGAAATCGATTCTGATTGGTCTCGGTGTTCCAAGCCATCGGCGCTCCGTAACCCAAACTTAACACGCCGTCGGGAATCGGAGGATAAACACTCGGCCCGCCAACTTTCGGGGTCAACAAACCGCTTGCAGAGAGAGCAATGTCGCGAACGATTTCTGCCTCCACACGGAAACGCGGTCCGCGCGCGAGCAATCGATTGTATTGATCGCGTTCGTAAAGTTGCGGTGTGATTACCGATGATTGCCGGTAGGTGGCAGAATCCGTGATCAGACGGTGCATTTCTTTCATGCTCCAATTGCGCTCCATGAATTCGGTCGCAAGCCAATCAAGCAACGCGGGATGGCTGGGACGTTCGCCCTGGGTTCCCAAATCTTCAGCGGTGGTCACGAGGCCGCGTCCGAAATATTCCTGCCACATGCGATTCACGATGACCCGTGGCGTGAGCGGATTTTTTTTGTCGGCTATCCATTTTGCAAAAGCGAGGCGATTCATCGGTTGATCTTTGGCAATCGGATGTAGCACCGATGGAACATCCGCTGCGACCAACGCCGCCGGGTTGTGGAAATCGCCGCGTTTAAAAACATGTGTTTCGCGAGGATCCTCGGTGCGCTGAAGCAGCACGAGGGTCGAAGTAGCGCTGGGCCAAGAGTCCATGGCTTCATCAATGCGCTTATTCGTCTCGGCAAATGCCGGGTTGCTCAAACGAAATGCGCTGAACAATTCGCGTTGCTCTGCTTTGGTTCTTTTCCCGGGAGCAATCGCGAGGACTTCCCGCAAATTTTTCGGAAGCGGATCCGCTTGGGGATGCTCGCCCGTTGTGGCAGAAATTCGAAAGCGTCCCATTGTGTGTTGGCCTCCAAAATTTTGAAACATCGAAAAAGTGACAATCGTGCCTTCAGCAAAACCGACCGGCTGTTTGGTTTCAAAAACCGCTTTGCGATCTTTGTTGCGCCGGCCAGGACCGCCATCATTCGCCCATCCGATTTTGTTGGTTTCGATTCCATCAATGGATGCTTCGATTGGAAAACCCTTTTGCGCAAAGTCGGCCGTGGCGCGTTGCAACTCAACCCGATTTGTTTTTGAAGGCTCATTTTCTGGTGCGACTTCGACAGAAAACTCCGACAGCACAAAATTTCCGCTGTCCGAACGACCGGGCCCGTAAGCAGGAAGATTGGGGTCGGTCAGTGCTTCCAAACGAAAGCCGGTGATGCTTTTCAACTTCGTTTTTACGCTGACGGAATAAGTGGAAATAGGCGGGCTTGATCCCGTCGCCAACAAAGACTGGTCGTTGAGTTTTGTGAATTTTGTTCCGACGCCTCCGTAGAATTTCTCCGGATCCAGCACGATCCACTCGCGCTTGATTTCCTGCATCCGCTTTTCCCAATCAGCCATTTGTTGAGCGACTTCCGGCTTCGCGAACAATTCATCTTCAATCTTCGCGATCGAAGCCAGAATTGCCGTGCGCTTTTCCTGCTGTTCTTTGTTCGGAACTTCCGCCGTCGGCTCGTCGTCATTATTCAGGAAGGCAAAAATCTGATAATATTCCTTTTGCGAAATCGGATCGTATTTGTGGTTGTGACACTGTGCGCAGTTGATGGTCAGACCCAAAAACGATTTTCCCACCGTGTCCACGCGATCGATGATCGACTCGATGCGAAATTGTTCGGGATCAATCCCGCCTTCTTCATTCAACATGGAGTTGCGCAGGAAACCGGTCGCCACTTTTTGGTCCGTCGTGGCGTTTGGTAATAAATCTCCGGCGAGTTGTTCGATTGCAAATTGATCGAATGGTTTGTCGCTGTTGAAGGCATTGATCACCCAATCGCGGTAAGGCCAAATCGTGCGCGGCAAATCTTTTTCAAAACCATTTGAATCCGCGTATCGTGCGGCATCGAGCCAGTGACGGCCCCAGCGTTCTCCGTAATGCGGGGAGGCGAGCAACCGTTCCACAACTTTGCGGTAAGCGTTGGTGCTTTTGTCAGCGATGAAATCGTCCACTTCGGCAATCGTCGGAGGCAGCCCGATCAAATCCAAACTCAGTCGGCGAATCAGTGTAACCCGATCTGCTTCCGGCGATGGCGCGAGTTTTTCTTTCTCAAGATTTGCCAGGACAAGTTGATCGATTGGGTTGCGAATCCATTTTTTATTTTGCACGGGCGGAAGCGCGGGCTGCACCGGCGCTTTGAAGGACCAGTGATCGCGGTTGTTGACGATTTTCACCGAAGCGCTGGCGGGCCAGTCGGCGCCTTGATCAATCCACGCGCGCAGCAAACCGATTTGTTCGACGCTGAGGCGTTCCCCTTTTTTCGGCATGATGTTGTCGGGATCAAGGCCGGAAACGAGATGGATCATTTTGCTCTCGGCACTTTTTCCGGGAACGATCACGTTTCCGTGTTCCCCACCTTTGAGCGCGATCTCTTTTGCGTCCCAGCGCAACTCCGCTTCCTGTTTCTTCGGTCCGTGGCAACCGAGGCAGCTCTGCGTGAAGATCGGTTGGATGTCTTTGACGAAATCAATTTTACGGGATGCAGCAGGCGGCAATTTGGCCAAGTCCAAATCAGCGCCATGGGCCGCAAGCGCCAGCAGGCTGACGAAAAACAGCGAGAGCAGTCCTCGATTCCGGACGCGATTTGATGAGAAACAAAACATAGACGATTTAAACCCGCGCATAGATTCGTTGCGCAGGAGAAATTGACGAATTCACCCAAAATATATTCGTGCTTCTTGACCAAACAAGAAATTTAACCGATGAGTCGGATTGTTGACGCTCGGCGCATCTGCGAATCGTTTTGCATTGGCTAGAGAAGGTTCGACGAGCGCGCGCCAGGTTTTGTTGATGCCGGAGTTCATCGCGGGAGAAACGAAATGAAGAAAATCTTCGACGAGAATGTGTTTCGTTGAGCTGAGCATTGACTTCTCAACCCGGAGCGTGGTTCTCGCGAAGCTGAACATCGTTCGCACGAAATCGAGCGGCGATCTCTTGACCCAGAGCATCCTCCTCGCGATGCCGAGAGGTGAGTCCTTGATCTGAGCGCGGGTTTCTTGAAGCTGAGAGGCTGATTATCAGCTATTTACGCTTTTTTTGCTTATTTTTCTGACTCAGGCGAGACATCGATTTTTGGCGGGTTGCGCCAGAGATTTGTGTTCGCACGCTCATTAATATAGAGGGATTTCATCGTTTTGGTGGTTGCATCGACTTCCACTATCGTCCAAGCCTCATCATCGTTCTCCCAGCCAAAAAAATGTCTGGCAAAAAAATTCGTCCCATATTTTTGAGGCGGGCAAATTCTATACGGTTTTTCATTCACGCGGACCATCTTTTCAGAATAGCCAAGCTGACGAATCGTTTTCCGAACCAGTGCAATGGCTTCATGAGTACCCATGTTGACTTTGCCAAAAAAATCCTCCGGTCTTTTTTGATCTTCGCTGGGTATATCAGCAGCATCGTATGAATAAAATGCGATGACCTGTCCGTGGCGATAGACAAATTGATCGCCTCTCTTAAGGTAAACAATCGCCATCGGATCGCTTTCGACCAATCCGCAAATATAACGATTCATGTCCACTTGATCGGTTGTGATCGGTAAGGGAACAGCGAAGCCAGCCTTCTTCACATACTCTGAGAGTTGCGGCAGAATCGCGACTAGAAAAGCGTTCGAGTATGCTTGCGAAACTGGGAAAACTTTTCTGCCAACTCCGCTGGGCTGAGATTGCAGTCCCTTTTGTATTACCGTTGGCTGGACACTCACTTCAGGATTGGATCGCCATGTGTTGGTATTTCCCAGATACATCATTTCGACTTGTTTTGTCGTTGCGTTGATTTCAAAATCAATGCTGCTTCGAAGCGATTCTTGGAATAATTCATTGGGGTAACGCCACTTGATGCGATAACGGGGAACCACGTTAGTCCCGACTCGTATCGGCCTAGTGATTTCAGGGACACTATTGGCATTCAGCATCGCATCCGTGTAGCCGAGTTTCTTAATGGCCTGATGCGCAATTTGAAGCGCCTCAGCTTCGCTGATTTTTACCCGGCCATAAAATTCTGGAATTCGGTCGGGGTCTTGCAGGAAGAAATAACATTTTGGCGAGCGGTAAAGTCCTACTCGCCCATGGACAAAGGAAAACTCGTATCCGTTGGTTAAAACAATATTCCCACCCATCAAATCAAGTCGAGGTGAACACCTGAACTGGAGCACTTGGTTGGTTGTGATTGGGGTCGGTATTGGCAGTTCCAGATTTTTAGAAAAATCTGAAACATAGGGCATCAAGGCGACCAATACGGCGTTGGAATATTGGGCTGTGACTTGGACAAATTCAAACATATCAAGGCCAATCGGATTTGTGGTTGTATTCGTGAATTCCGAGTTGACCGTAGCCATGTATTTCCATGCGGCGTCCTGGATTAAGATTGACAGGCCAAGTGTTAACGAGAGGCAAATCGTCAACTGCGTTTTGGATAGCATCCGCTAAAGGAAGGGTATAAGAATCCCAATAAAAGAGGAAGTTGTAAATGAAACCTGGCACCTGCCATGGGATTCTACCGTCATAAGTGACCCCGTTAATCGTGACTGTACCTTTATTTAGGTAATAAGGTTTCACGGAATAGCCGCAAAATGCCGCCGGGCGAATTCCAGTCGTTTGATAGTGATCGAGTGAAATGATTCCAGTCCCATTGATTCCGAAGGCTTTGTCCAAGCCTCCATTTGCGGTTGAACAACCATGTAAAAAAACAAAGCGGTAGCGATGTTTGACGAAGATTTTGATTCTGGTTGCCGATACAAAACCTGCGAGATCGTCGTCGGTTCCGTGCCCGAAATAGATGAAATTTCGAGAGTTTGTGCGTGCGAGAAAATTGAGCAACAAAGAATCGTCTTTGGCTATGGCGGCAGGGGTGATGTTGGTGTCCATATGGTTCGCCTTCTGATAGCGCAACGGATAAGTTTGTCCATTGGTTCCACCTGGGCCGGTGAACACGTAACCGCCATATTGGCCAGCGGTCAGGGCAAATGAGTCGATTGAGTCTTCCATCTCATTATTCGCACTATAATCAAATTTGAACATATCCTGATAGGCGACAACCCACTTGCCTTCATCCGGCCAATCCTTTGATCGCTGAACTTTTTTTGGCGTGGCTCCTGTCACAGCGTTTGGTTGGCCGGGATGAACTGTAAGCGTGGCGGTAAACTCCGGGTCAGCAGAGGCGTTGGTGTGCGCAACGTTATTTGTGTCCATCAAATTCCAAAAAGCTTCAATAACACCGTTGGTAGCCTGTCCGGTCAGCGTTTGAAGGTGAGCGCCGTTTGTGTTTGAAATTTTAATTTGGAACGTTGCGTCCGGGTCCACAGTTTTGAGGAAAAATGCTGCAATATCAGCTTCACCGACCTCTGGCTCCCATTGAGGATAATAAATTTGATTCGTCGCGGTGATATAAACTGGATCGCTTATATTGCCGGGATACATGTTGTTGCCATCGGTGGTTTCGACATCATGCCATGTGGCTTCAACTTGCAGCGAGTGGGTGCCATTTTCTAAAAAAGCCGTGTCCAACTGAAACCGCCAAGGGTAGGCAAGCGGAGCGGAAAGGACACCGTCACCAGCAAACTTCACTCCATCAATAAAAATGACGACGCATTCCAAAGGGCCAACTACATTCCCTGCTTCAAATGAAATCGGAACCGTGCCTGATAAAACGCCATTAGTCAGATTGGTTACGTTTAAAATGTGAACTCCGTTCCTGACAACTTGATAAAAGCCCATTTCCGTTCCACTGCCACCGTCGCCCGAGCCTTCTGGCTCGTTACTTTCCGATTCTGCCAAGAAAAAGTTTTGAGATCGAAACAAGTGAAGCGCATTGAGCGCTTCTGCTTCCCATGGCCAAGGCGGTCGATTTTCCTCTTCCCAAGCCTCAGGTTTGCGGCCTTCTAATTCCCAAACCGGTGTCTTTTTTGATTCGCTGCTTTCCGAGCTTGAACTGAACGAACTAAAAAAGCCGGCGGTCAGCGTTCCACTCTCTCTGCTTAAATTATTCTCATTACAGGTGACCTGATCGTAATGAATAAACGTCGTCCAATTGGTTCCGTTAAACGCGGGATAAAAATTAGTGAGCGTTTCCCAGGTGTCGTTTGTATCCAGAGTCGCGCGATGCTGCACAATGTAGGTTTCGCCTTCAACGCTCGGCCAGCCCAGCACAACGTTCGTGCATTGTAGAGAAATGGTAAGTCCTTCGATTCCGAAGGTTGAAACAATTGAGAAACAAAACAGC
The DNA here is from genome assembly GCA_043775015.1 of Verrucomicrobiota bacterium. GTDB lineage: Bacteria > Verrucomicrobiota > Verrucomicrobiia > Limisphaerales > CANJXF01 > CANJXF01. The sequence goes on along the minus strand of JAYVSV010000112.1, from coordinate 7,342 downwards.
AGGGTTGCTGTCCAGAGGATGCTTTTGGTTTTCATGGGGGCGATTTATTTATCGGCTTTCGTTGGTCGTTTCAAAGAATCTCTTTGAAAGCTCACACGCGCAATGAGAACCAAACCTTCGCCGGGAGCGCAAGAACCAAAATGAACCATTCTACACGGAGCGTGTGTGGTTACTTTTTTCCATTTTTGTTTTCTTAGTCTCGGTGGGCAGCAAAACACACACGCAAATAATCGGTGAAGCAGTTCTCAAATATCGCAAGAAAGCGCGGCTGAGTCAGGAAACTCTTTCAGAGAAAGCTGATATTCACCCGAATTACGTGGGCCGAATCGAACGCGGCGAGTGTTCTCCCACCATTGAAGTTCTTCTTAAGATTGCCAAGGCGCTTAAAATTCATCCGCACAAATTGTTTTTGAAACTGTGAACTTGGTTGTGGAACTTTCGCTCTAAGTTCCGATTTTGGGTGCGGCGTTGGTTTGACAATTCAATTGTGTTTTGCGCCGTTCCCGATTAAACCACCGAATATTGTAATGGAAACAAACTACAAGATTATTGGCGGCGATGGACGCGAGTATGGTCCGGTCACGCTCGACGAGATTAAGTCCTGGATTCGCGACGGACGGATTGGGCGGCAAACGCAAGTCTGGCGCAGCGACATGGGCAGTTGGGTTGCCGCGAGCCAGTATCAGGAGTTTCAGCCGGAAATCGGCGAGGTCAAAGCGACCGGCGGCGATTTTTCCAGTGATGCGTTTGAGCCAGTCGGTTTCTGGGTGCGAGTTTGCGCTTTGATTGTCGATTCAATCGTGATTTACGTTGCGTTTCTCGCAGTGGCAAAGGCGTTGGGCTGGCCGATCAATTTTTTTCCAACTAACTCTTCTATCCCTGGAGTAGCGCCTGGAGCGGCTCCCAAGCTGGACGACTTGATGCCATTTATAATTACTGCAGCTAAACAAGCTGGGGTTTTATTTCTGATTCGAATGGCTTACGAAGTTTTAATGAATGGAAAATTTGGCGCTACTTTGGGAAAGATGATTTTAGGGGCCAAAATAGTCCGATCAGACGGGTCTCCACTTGGATACTTGTTTGCTTTATTTCGCTTCATCGCAATGTTTCTCCCTAATCTGATTTGTTACCTTGGCTACATAGTTGCAGGTTTCATGGTTGCCATTCGCGAGGACAAGCGAGGGTGGCACGATTTAATTGTTGGCACTCGCGTGATTTACAAACGATGACACCGACTGCCAACCGAAGGATGGCGCTGCTCACGGCGTTCATTTTTGCCTCGGACCAACTCACGAAGTTGGCCGTGCTGAAACTTCTCAATCACACCGAAGAAAGGATTGTCGTCCCCGGTTTTTTCAAGCTGGTTCATTGGGTCAACACCGGCGCGGCCTGGAGTTTGTTTCACGATCAAAATACCGTGCTCGCGATCGTTTCCTCAGTGGCGTTGGTCGGCCTGTTTTTTTGGCGCAACCATTTCGACACGAAAACCATTCTTGGGCAGATCTCACTCGGCCTGATCTTCGGCGGGATTATCGGAAACCTGTTCGACCGAATTCTTCCGACGCGCCATCATGTGATCGATTTCCTGCGTTTTTATTTGGAGCGCCGTGGCGGCAGCGAAATCGGTTTCCCCGCCTTCAACATTGCGGACAGCGCGATTTGCGTCGGTGTCGGGTTGCTTTTTTTTCTATCCTGGCGAAATGAAAGCGCTGTCGGATCGATCGAAGTCAGGACGTAGGATTAATTAATTTTTCCCCGGAGGACGCCCGTTTTCATGGAAGCCAGCAACCAAACGATTTCCGTCGAGCATTCGCTTCCGCACCAGCGACTGGATGCCTTTTTGCGTTCGCAGTTCCCGGCGGTTTCGCGCGGGACGATCCAACGTTTAATCGAGGAAGGAAACATTCTCGTCAACGGCGCGAAGGTGAAACCGACGCACCATCCGCGCGCCGGAGAAAGTATTTCGGTCCATTGGCCCGAAGCCAAACCGGCTGAAGCTCAACCGGAGGAAATCCCGCTCGACATTATTTTCGAAGACAAAGATTTACTCGTACTCAACAAACCGGCGGGGATCGTCGTTCATCCCGCTGCCGGCAACGAGGAGCACACATTGGTTAACGCGTTGTTGCATCATTGTGCTGGAGCGTTGAGCGGAATCGGCGGCGTCGCGCGGCCTGGAATCGTTCATCGTTTGGACAAAGACACGAGCGGTTGTTTGGTCGTGGCTAAGACGGACGCGGCGCATCAATCGCTCGCGGAACAATTCGCCGGGCGCAGCGTGGAGAAGATTTATCACGCGATTGTTTGCGGCCCGGTTCCCAAAGAGAGTGGCGAAATTCTCGGAGCCATTACGCGCCATCCCACGCAGCGCAAACGAATGACTGTCACGGAAGGAAAAGGACGCCAGTCGCGCACCGGGTTTCGCGTCCTTGAAAAGTTTGGCAAGGCGACTCTCGTCGAAGCCACCTTGCATACTGGGCGAACGCATCAAATCCGTGTGCATTTCCAGCATCTTGGTTTTCCAGTTTTGGGAGATTTGGTTTACGGCCCGCGACAAAACCAGCGCTTCAAAGAGGCGACGAATTTTGCGCCGATGCGACAAATGTTGCACGCGCATTATCTGGCCTTCATCCATCCCCGCACCGGAAAAAATCAAAACTTCACCGCGCCCCACCCGGCTGATTTCGCTGCCATGCTCGAGCGGTTGCGCCGCAAATGATTGATCCGCCCCATCGTTAACCTGTCACGCAGACAACCAACCCGGGACCGGGATAGAACCAAACCTTGGACAAGGCCACGTTGAAGCGGTGTCAACGCCGCGCTCCCGTCGCGCGGCCTTCAGGACGCTTCACCATGCCATTTTCTAAACGGAAAAAACTGTTTGAATTGCTTTTGCATTTGGCCGGGAGCGTTGGTTTTGCGCGCGGGTCGAATCACAAATACTTCGCCAGAATCGGTTTCAGTTCAGCGATGGTTTTCTTCGGCCAAAACTTTTTGTCGGTCATGATCGCATTGCGCAAGGCGTCGTGACATGGCCAGCTTGGTTCTGCCGGAATCTGAGCAATCGTTCGAGTGACCACTCCTTTTGCCGTGGCGGCGTTCTTTGTTAAATTGGCAATCACCATTTCAACGGTGACGTGCGCTTCGTCCACTTTCCAGCAATCGTAATCGGTGATCATCGCCATCGTGGCGTAGGCGATCTCCGCTTCGCGGGCGCACTTGGCTTCGCCGAGGTTCGTCATGCCGATGACGTCGTAGCCGAGCTTGTGATTGGTGAGCGATTCGGCGCGAGTGCTGAAGGCCGGGCCTTCCATGTTCACGTAGGTGCCGCCATCGTGGACGCGTGTCTTGAGCGCGCGCGCGGATTTCAGGAGAAGTTTTTGCAATTCCATGGCAATTGGATTGGCGAACGCGATGTGTCCAACAATTCCACGCCCAAAAAATGTGTGTTCGAAATCGCGCTTTGTGCGGTCGAGAAACTGGTCGATCAGCACGATGTCGCAGGGCTTGTATTTCGCTTGCAGCGATCCAACTGCGCTGACGCTGATGATCCAGGCGACGCCGAGTTTTTTCATGGCCCAAATGTTGGCGCGATGATTGAGTTCGCCCGGGAGGAGGCGATGTCCGCGCGCGTGACGCGGGAGGAAAACGACTTCGCGACCTGCCAGTTTGCCGGTGAGAAAATCGTCGGAAGGGGCGCCAAACGGTGTTTTGATCTTCACCCATTTTTGTTGGGTGAAGCCTTCGATGTTGTAAAGGCCGCTGCCGCCGATGATTCCGATTCGATGAATTTGCATTTGTTCTCCCTATCGCCGCAAAAAATCGGCCACGGCACAAGAAGTATTTCTGTGGCCGAGGCAACGGCTGAAATTCTAAAACGGCCTGTTCAATCACGACGAACTCGCTGGAAAAACGGGATGGCTTATCGGGGTTCCAACTTTAGTCACGAGAAAACGCAGACTAAATTTCAAGAATATCTCTTGAGCGAATCGCAAAATGGAATCTAATCTGGAGCTATGTCGAAAGTTAAACACATTGCATTGATTAAATTTAAGGAAGGCACGAGCGAGGAACAGATCGAGAGTGTTTTCTCCCAACTGCTTGACCTCACGGAAATGGTGGAAGGAATCGAGGATTACATTTCGGGTCCGAATTGCAGTCCGGAAGGATTGAGCCTTGGGACGACTCATGGATTTATCATGACCTTTACGGATGCCGCCGCTCGCGACGCCTATCTGGTGCATCAGGAACATGAGCGCGTGAAAGAGAGCGTGCTGCCGCTCGTCGAATCAGTCGTCATTTTTGACTTCGAAGTTTGAGCGCAAGCCTGGCTTAACCAGCTTCCCTGCACTTCAGCCTTCTGTATCATGTGATCCCGAAACGGGGTCACGTTTGCTTTTGCCTGGAATTGGATGAAAAAATCTTCTCCGTATTCTGACTGATTGGCATTGCGTTGAACAGGCTGGCCGCCCTTGCGCCCTGCTCGATCCGCCACCTCACGTCGGCGACGACATTGGCTCGTTCAACCATTTGGGCTGCGGGAAAAGTTTTGACCAACCTTCCGACCATCACGATCGTACTTTGGGAAACGCGCCGATCCGCGTTCGTAAACAGAACTGACGGTGGTGTCGGGCGATTGGTTCTTTTTATTTTTCAGTGCAACAGCGGTTGAAACCTTTTTCAAGCCGTGACAGACTTGCGGCATCAACCCTGAATTATTTTTAATTTTATGAACACAAATCGCTCGACCCGACGTCAGTTTCTTCAAATGGCCACCGCCGCCGCTGCGAGTGTGCCGTTCATTTTACCGTCGCGAATTTGGTCTGCCGAAACAAATCCGAACGATCGTATCAGGCTGGGTTTCATCGGCGTTGGCAAACAAGGAATGGGATTGTTGGGCGGATTTCTTGCGAGCAAAGAAATCGAAGTCGTCGCGGTATGCGATGTGGATACGTCGCGCCGGGAAAATGCCAGGCGGATTGTGGACGCGCATTACAGCAAACAGAAAGGCGAGAGTTTCCGGAGTTGTGCGGCGTATCTCGATTTTCGCGAGTTGATCGCCGGAGACGACATGGATGCCGTGGTCATCGCGACGCCCGATCATTGGCACGCCTTGATCGCCATTGCCGCTGCAAATTCTGGAAAAGATATTTATTGCGAGAAGCCGCTCTGCCAGTCGATTCACGAAGCGCGCGCCATGGTGAATGCGGTTCAGCGCAACGGGCGTGTTTTCCAAACTGGTTCGATGCAGCGTTCGTCCAAGGAATTTCGTGTGGCGTGCGAGTTGGTGCGCAACGGGGTCATCGGGAAAATTCAAACCGTCCACGTTGGCGTGAGTGGCCCGTCCATTCCGTGCGATCTGCCCGAAGAAAAAGCCGAACCCGGTTTGGATTGGAACCTGTGGCTCGGGCCGGCGCCGATGCGGCCCTACAATTCGATCCTCAGCCCGCGCGGCGTTCATAAACATTTTCCAGCGTGGCGCAGTTACAGCGAATACGGCGGCGGCGGTGTGACGGATTGGGGCGCGCACCATTTCGACATCGCGCAATGGGGCCTCGGCATGGACCACAGCGGCCCGGTGGAAATCATTCCGCCAGTCGAATATGAAAATGCGCAACAAGGCGTAAAATTTATTTATGCCGACGGCGTCGAGATGTTTCATATCAGCGAGAACGGAGTCACTTTCACCGGCACGGATGGAAAAATTTTTGTGAATCGCGGGAAATTTGCGCTCGAACTCAAGGGTGTTCAGAAAGCGAAGTCACTCAGCAACGAAGACAAGCCTTCGCTCGATGAGCAATTGAACGCTGCCGAAAAAGAATTTCTCAGCAATGCCGCGATTAAACTCTACCAGAGCACTGATCACCGGGCGGATTTCATTGCGTCCGTGCGCAGCCGCAAGCAGCCGATCACCGGAGTTGAAATTGGCGCGCGCACGGTCACCGTTTGTCACCTCGCCAACTTTGCCTACCACCACGGGCAATCAATGAAATGGGATCCAGCCAGGGAGCAATTCGTCGGCGGCACTGGGAACAAGAAATGGCTCGATATGCCCTATCGCGGTCCATGGAAGCTCGCGTAAAATGAATCCGCAGCGCGGAACCGCGACTAGAAAGTGTATATTGCCACGAGGTTTCGGAAATTTTGACAAAGGTTTAGATAATTCGGCGGCGCGCCGCCGTTTTAAACCCCTCTTTAAAATGATTTTAACGCATCAAAATAGCGCTTTAATTATTACCAAAAATGGCAGTGAGTCTGGCGATTAAGCCACGGCTCGCGCCGATCTCCCGAGCGGTAGCACCCACAGTCTTTATCCAAACAGGTTGACCCCATCGTGTCAAACATCGGGCACGCCAGACAGATCGCCCGACATCGCTCCGCTTCAGCATCCGAAACCGGCAAGGTTCTTAGCCTCGCGCCCGCCCCACCAGCCCTCAACTCAAGCACGCCGATCAATTCACCATACGGTTGCATCGCCTCCAAATAATCCGGCTCGCTGATCGTGAGAATATCGCCGTTGACCGTGCCCTCTTCCGTCAACGCGGTCAGCAGCCCTGGACGGACCTGATCGACCAGCCGAATGGTGCCCAAAAAAAGATTCATTTACCCGTTTAAGATCCCCGCCGTGAGCAGGTCGGTGCAGGTCCCATTGGCGGCATCTATCCCGCCCAATAAAGTGGACGCGCTGTTGCCGTTCAACGGCGTGGCGGAAGGTGCGCCGGACAACAAAAAAGGGGCGGTCGAATTGATGGCAATCGCGTTGCCTGCCGCGCACGAGGAACAGAGCGCATCCGACGCCTTGGCCCGAATTAAAATCGCCTTGTTGCCGAGCGTGCTGGTCGCGCCCGTGACATCGGTTTCCGACGCCGTCACGTCCGGATGTTGGACGGTCAACGCGGCGTAACTGGTGCCACTGCCCTCTGATCCGTTTATAGCCGCGATGAGATTTCGTAAACTTGCCAAATAATTTGATCCAATCGTCACGTAGCCAGTCACGTTCGTCAGAGTGGTTTTAAAAGTGTAAACATTTGAACCGATTGTGACGGTCTGATTGTTTGAAAAGTTCCACGAAGGATCGCTCGCGCCCGAGTTTTTGGCGCGAAAATAACCACTTGCCCTTACCCCGACCAATTGGCTGTTAAAATGCACACTGCTCATTCCAAACGTTTCCCGTGGCGTGGCGGTGAAATCCAAAGGCGGCGGCACTATTTCAACCCCGCCGCCGCACAGACTCACCGGGGTTTCGCCGTTCGTATCCGTGCTCGTAATCCCGACTCCATTTCGCGTGATCGAAGTGCTCACGCAATATGGCCCAGGATAGGGCAAAAGCGATTTGCTTTTG
>JAYVSV010000111.1:0-8668 GCA_043775015.1 Verrucomicrobiota bacterium | reverse complement strand
GGGGCTTGGCTAAAATATCAAGCGCTCTGGGCGGAAGGACGCGCGGGCGGACAGGAATGTCCGCGCTCCGTCACCCACTTTTAATCACACCCCGCTCGCCCGGCAGGGGCCTAACGCAATTGACATTTGCCGAAGAAAAACTAGCATCGGCACGAATTTGGTTCGGGTAGCAGTACGTTTCTTCAGCGGGGTTCCCCACCCCCATCTCCTTGGCGTCTGCTGCCCGAATCTTTCGAAAAGTCCGTTGACTTGGAAAACAACATCTTCTATTTTCCACCACTTGCGCGGGGGCGTAGCTCAATTGGTTAGAGCGCTGCCCTGTCACGGCAGAGGTTACGGGTTCGAGCCCCGCCGCTCCCGCCATTTTCTAAATTCTGACTGCTTCCGACAGGCAGTGCAGCGAAGACCTTCGCCAATGTCAGCCATATCGCCTTGGGTATGCGTCATCATTTCATCGACCCTGTAGGGGCGGCACATCCGTTGTCCTGCCTATTCAGGGCTTGTTTTATTTTTGTCCATCGAACCCAGGGCGTTGCCTTGGGCTGGCATATTTCGCCCCGTTGGGGTTACCACAACCGCGCCATCTCCACGATGGAAGTCATCGAGGAACTCATCAAGCTGGCCAGGGAAATGGACGCCGAAAAATCCAAGCTGCTACTTGGTCTTCGCTTTAGCATCGGGCAACCAGATTTGGATATACCATCCGAAAAAATCGCGGACAGGGGCGGAGGCTTCCATTAGAGCAATGAGAGGCAGGTAAATCGCGCAAATTCCATCGCCATCGAGGTGGTGTTTTCCGCTCCATCGAACTACCGGCCCAGTACTGAGAACATACAGTGCGAGCACGAGTATGATGCTGGAGAACCAGCGTCCCTTGCGCTTTTTCGGAAACGGGTCTTCTCATTCCTCGTCTTCGGTCTTGAGCGCTTCTCCATTCATGGTGAAGGCTATAACTTGATTGGGTCGCTGCTTTCAAGGTCGAATTCTCGTGTCTCGCTCACAAAGCAGCGTTAAGCTTTTCAACAACTTTGAAATATATGGATAAACTTTCCCGTTCCCGTTCAGGCTCGTGGAGCTGGTTTCTGGTCGCCGTTTGTTGCGGAGCATGTTGGTCTGCCTCCACCCTTTTCGGTGCGGCCAAACCAAATATCCTGATCATTCTTTCGGATGACATGGGGTTCTCCGACCTTGGCTGTTACGGCGGAGAAATCAAAACGCCCCACCTGGATTCGTTGGCGAAAAACGGGATTCGTTTCACCCAGTTCTACAACACCGCGCGCTGTTGTCCGACGCGGGCTGCGTTGCTGACCGGGCTTTATCCGCATCAAGCCGGAATGGGTCACATGACGCATGACAGCGGCGTGGACGGTTTTCGCGGCAATTTGAATCAGCAATGCGTCACGATCCCGGAAGTTTTGCGGACAGAGGACTATCGCACTTACATGTGCGGCAAGTGGCACGTCACGCGGTTCGATGAGGTGGACAGCGACAATTCCAATTGGCCGGTGCAGCGCGGCTTCGACAAATTTTACGGCACGGTCAAGGGAGGCGGCAGTTACTACGACCCAGCCGCGTTGTGCCGGCAGAATACATTTATCACTCCGGAAAATGATCCCGAGTATAAACCAAAAAAATTCTATTACACTGAGGCGATCAGCGATAACGCCGTTCGTTTTCTTCAGCAGCACGAAAAGGAATCGCCCGTGAAACCGTTTTTCCTGTATGTCGCTTATACCGCCGCGCACTGGCCGATGCACGCGCTGGAAAAAGACATCGCAAAATATCGCGGCAAATTCGACGGCGGCTACGGGCCGGTGCGCGAGGCGCGCATCAAACAATTGAAAAAGCTGGGATTGCTTGATGCAAAATGGACGGTCGCGCCGCAGGTCGGCGATTGGTCCACCGTGGAAAACCGGGCGTGGGAATCGCGTTGCATGGAAGTTTTCGCCGCGATGGTGGACAACATGGATCAAGGAATTGGCCGGATTGTTGCGCAATTAAAAAAAAGCGGGCGCCTCGACAACACGTTGATTTTTTTCCTGCAAGACAACGGGGGTTGCGCTGAAGTAATGGGGCGAACGGCTCGAGTTGAGAAATCTTCGGCTGAAATTAAACCGTACTGGCCGAATGATCTTCAGACAAAAATCGCGCCCACGCAAACGCGCGACGGGCGCAAAGTCCTGATGGGTCCCGAGGTGATGCCGGGTGCTGAGGACAGCTTTATCGCTTATGGCCGAGCCTGGGCGAACGTTTCGAATACGCCGTTTCGTGAATACAAACATTGGGTTCACGAAGGCGGCATCAGCACGCCGTTGATTGTTCATTGGCCAAAAGGAATTGAAGCGAAACAACGCGGGAAGTTCGCGCAACAGCCCGGTCATTTGATCGATCTGATGGCGACATGCGTGGATGTTTCTGGAGCGAATTATCCGACAGAAGTGCGCGGCGAAAAAATCAAGCCGATGGAAGGAGTGACGTTACAACCGATTTTCAAAGGAGAGGTCGCCCAGCGAAAAGAACCGATTTTCTGGGAGCACGAAGGAAATCGCGCCATTCGTGACGGCCAATGGAAATTGGTCGCAAAGGAAAATGAGCCGTGGGAACTTTACGACATGGCCAACGACCGGACGGAAGCACACGACCTGGCCAAGGAACTGCCGGAAAAAGTGCGCGAGCTTTCCGCCAAATGGGATCGCTGGGCAGAGCGCGCGAATGTTTTGCCACTCGGTTCCTGGCGCGGTCGGCCGACAGCAAAGAAATAATAACCGCAAACTGACAGCAGGATGAACTTCATTTTCACGGCATGCTTAACACCTTTGCTGGACACGAAGAAAAGGCAAGTCTAGCGTCCATCCCATGAAACCTGTTATCCGGCAATTCCGCCGCTTTACACGGCAGCACGCATTATGAGTGCTCGACACTTCTTCCGTTGGCGGCCCGTTTCCGTGATTCTCATCATCCTCGCCATCCTTTATGGTGTGTTTACACCATTGAATATTTGGCTGGCGAACATAACCCCGCAGCGCGGTGAGCAGCAACTTTCACATGTTTTATATTGGGGAGCCTTCTGGAACGCGATCGTTGCCATTCTTTGTTTTTCAGGAAGGCAGCTAATACGACGTCGGACCAGAGCGTGTCTTGCTCTGGGTGCTGGCGTTGTTGCGACCGCCCTTTTCATTGTGATGCGGACTTGGCTTGGCGGACTTCTCCAAGGACAAAATCCGTTGCCACTAACTGAGGTCGTTTTGATCTGGCTACCGATGCTGTACGCGATTGTTTACGCACTTCGTGAGAGTAAGCGAGAGGACGCCGTTTAATCATAGCGAGCCTGTTCGAAAACTTTTTTGAGCTTTTGAACTCAGTCATAATGAAATTGACCTCAAACCCCGGTACCAAACTTTTCGTAACCGCGCTCGTCTCCATCGCTTGCCTTGTGATGCAAGCTGCCGAAACGAAAGCGACCATCGCATCCGCCGGTTGGGCAGAAGTCGATGTTACGCCGCCGCCCGGCATTGCGCTTGGCGGACGTGGCGCTCCCGCGACCGCTTCGGAAAAAGTTCTCGATCCACTCTTCGCGCAAGTGCTTTACCTCAAAGATGCAAACGGTGTCGGGTTCGTTTTGGTTTCGCTCGATCTCATCGGGATGGCGCATGAATTGAGTGAAAAAATTCGGCTCGATATCGTCCACGAACTCGGTGTGTCTTGGAATCTGGTCGTGCTGAATTGTTCCCACACGCACAGCGGGCCGTACATGATCCGCAGTTTGATGGCGGGAGTCGGTCCTGCGCCGCAAATTGAAATCGACTATTTTAATTCGCTCGAAGAAAAAATTATTTCCGCCACGCGCGCTGCGGCGAAATCCATGTCACCCGTCAAAGTCGAAGTTTTCGAAGGCAAATCCCAGGTCGCCATCAATCGTCGTGGTAAAAACAAACTCGGCGCGCGCGGAATCATTCCTGACGCGGACGGGCCGTTCGACGAAAACGTTTGGGTCATGAAATTATCGCCGCAGGATGATCGCGCACCTGCCGTAATTTTTTCCTACGCCTGTCATCCCGTGGTGGTTTACGGCTACGCGATCGCCGCGTTCTCGGCGGATTTTCCCGGAGTGACTCGCAATGTCTTACGCGAGCAGTTGGGCAAAAACGTTCATGCGCAATTCGTCCAAGGACTGGCGGGCGATGTTCGACCGCGCGCCGTGGCGGATCTTGCGAATAAACGTTTTCGCGCATCGACTGCGGCCGATTTGCAAAAGGTCGGAACGGATTTGGCGAATGACGCTCTGGCGGCGCTGAAGGGCAAAGGGAAAATCCTCTCGCTGAATATCGCAGGCGCAGGTGATCGCGTATTTCTGCCGCGCGACAAACCGCCTGCGCGCGATTACTACGAAAAACTACACGCCGACGGCATCTCGAAAACGAATGAATTCCTGAAAGCAGTGAGCGATTATTGGCTTTCGTGCTACGACTCCGGCCTCGGTCTTGCGAAAGGTGACGCGTGGCCCGTCGGCTTGATTCGGTTGGCGGAAAACCAGTGGGTTTGTCATTTCGCCGGCGAACCGTGCGTCGAATGGCGCGCGAAAATTCAGCAATGGCTGCCCGGAAAACAAATTGTGCCGTGGGGTTATTGCCAGGAGGGAATCGGCTATTTGCCAACGAAGGAAATGCTGCCCGAAGGTGGCTATGAAGTGGCTGAGTCGAATCGCGCGCGCCGCAGTTCTCCCGCGCAGCACGCGCCCGGCATCGACGAGGCGGTCCGAGAAAGTTTGTTGCGTCAATTGTCATTCATCAATGCCGGGGTAAAGTAGAGCCGAAGCAAACGACTCAGACTTAACCAAAATATTTCGATGAATAAATTAGCAGAAAAAGAATGTGCGCCGTGCAAAGGTGGAACGCCACCGCTCAAAGGCGTTGTAGTGAAACGTCTCACCAAAAAACTTGGCGACGGTTGGAAAACCGTCAATGAACATCACCTCGAAAAGGAGTATAAATTCAAAGACTTTCGCAAGGCGCTCGAGTTCACCAACAAAGTCGGCGAACTCGCGGAACGAATCCAACATCATCCCGACATTTACCTCGCCTGGGGGCAGGTCAAACTCACGCTCTGGACACACAAGATTGACGGGCTGACGGAAAGCGATTTCGTCTTCGCCGCGAAAGTGAACGAGCTTTCTTGATCCGTTTTAGAGCGCGCCGCGTCCCAAAATCGTGATCAGCGCATTGTCCTTTTCTGGTCCTGAAATGAAATCAAGGGCGCGAAAATAACGCGCACGCTCTTTTTCGGACGTGTTCTTGTCGCTGATGATTTCGGCAAGCAGGGCTGGAGTTTTCTTGCTCCGCGTCCGCCAGACGATGTCGCGACCGGCGGGCGTGTTCCATTTGTTGCCAACCTTGGCGAGCCATGCCTCAAAGAATTTGTCCTCTTGTTTATCCGCGCCGATACCGAGCGCTTCGAGATACCAACGATCTTTGCCGTTGTGTTGGACGGCGAGTTCGGCCCAGAGCGCCGGAGCCTCGGACGAGGGATTGTGACGGAGCGCGATGGCGCATTCGCGGCGAACCTGCGGCGACGCATCTTTGACCAGTGATTTAACGTAAGGAATCAAATCGAACTTCAACTCGCAGGCGATGCGCAAACCGGCGATTTGGATGTCTGATTCTTTATCTTTCAAAGCCTGCTCAACATATTTCTTCTCGCTCCCTTTGATGCGTGCCAGCAGTTGCAGTGCGCGGGCGCGTTGGCGCGGGTCGTTGCCCTTCCACAATCGAAGCAATTCTTTCTCAGCCTTGCCCTGCATCTCGTGCAATTTCGTCCAAGCCAGATAGCGCGTCGCTTGATTGGGCGATTGCAACGCGGTTGCGCAACCTGCGGCGGATTTTAAATTGAGTTTGGGAACGCTTGCCTTGCTGCCCGGCGGCGCTACGCGATAGACGCGACCACGCATCGTGGCCGCCACGTGATCCCCCATGTTGTGACCACCCACTCCGGGATCGTGCCAGTCGGCGACGTAAAGCGAGCCATCCGGCGCGACGCACACGTCTGAGGGCCGAAACCAAGTGTCGCTGCTGGTCAAAATGTTTTCCGTGCTGGCGGAATAACCGGCGCCATCCACCTTGACCGGATAAGCGCGAACCACACTCGGTCCGGCGTCGCAATGAACGATCTGGTTGCGGAAAATTTCGGGCAACAATTTTCCTTCATAAACTGCGATGCCCGTCGGAGAACCGCCGCCGGTATGCAACAGGTTCGGCACCACGCCGGGATCGTATTGATGCCACTCGTAAAATATCTTCTCCGTTTCCGTCGCGCCTTTTTGCTGTGCCTTTTTCCAGCCATCGCCCCAGCCGGCCCCGGTCAATTCGTCCTTGTAACCGAAGTTGCCGAATTCCATGACGTAATTGATTCGCACGCCGCGATTGCCGTCGTCGTCATTGTCCGATTGCCAAAGTGTACCGAAAGAATCGACGGCCACTTCATAGTTGTTGCGAAAGTTGTAGCCAAGCGTTTCGACTTCGCTGCCGTCGAGATTGCAACGGAAGACCATGCCGTCCCGGTAGGGCTTGCCCTTGTCGCTGACTTCATTACCGGCCAGGTCGATGACCGGCGTGCCGTCCGGTTTTTTCAATTGTTTGCCTGCGTTTCCAAAGTTGAAATAGAGTTTGCCGTCCGGCCCAAACACAAACGCGTGAATGCCGTGGTCGTGGTCGAAGCCGGAAATGCCGCTGAACAGAATCTCCTTCTTGTCAGCTTTGTCGTCCCCATTCGTGTCGGTGAAGACGAAGACGTTTGAACCGCTGGAAGCGATGACCTTGTTGCCCAGCACACAAATCCCCAGTGAAGCGTTGATGTCCACGCCCTGATAAAACGTCGTTTCCTTGTCGGCCACGCCATCGCCATTGGTGTCCTCCAGGATCACGATGCGGTCACCTTCCGGACGCAGGTTTCCCCACGGCTTGAAGCTGGAACGATAGTTTACGTTCTCGACGATCCAGACGCGGCCACGGGCATCCACATCCATGTTGCTTGGCTTGCGAACCATTGGCTCGGAAGCGAACAGACTGACGGCCAAACCCTCACCCGGTTTCAAGGATTTTAATTCTTCCCGAGCGGCTTCCGGGCCGGAACCGCGAGGAGCTGCGGCGTCCTGGGCGAACGTCGTGAAAGCCAATGCAGTCAGTGACAAAACGAATCCGGGAATGACAAAAAAGAGTTTCATTACAATTTATTTTTTAGCGTTCCAAGTGCCTTCACCCAACTCGCCGAACTTGACCGTGCCCTTCATCGTGTCTTTGCCTTCGACTTTGCCGGTGTAAGACACCGTCAAATCTTCGTCCTGAAGCTTTCCTTTGATCGAGAATTTCACATTGTTTCCCTTGATCGTCCCGGTGACGGGCGACTCACCGAGCACGCCTTTGTAAGTGCCAGTCAATGTTTCGCCGTCCTGTTTGAAGGTAAAGACCGGTGTGCCCGTCCCCTGTGGAGACTCGACATTGAAGTTCCAGAGGCCGTTGATGTTGGCCGCGCTCGCTTTTTGACCTTTAGGATCGAGGTTTTGTTTCAAGTCATCTTCGGTAACAACCGATTGCACGCCCCCTTTCGGCACATCTGCTTTGGCCGTCCAGAGGATCGCGTTCAACACCAGCTTGCGGAAGTTTTCGTCGCCCCAGTTCCTGTGAAAGTGCGCTCCCGTAAAACCAAAACCGCGACCGCCATCTTCACGATCATACACCCACGCCACATGTTGCGGGTCGCCTCGTTTGACCGCTTCCCGCACCGCCGGATTACCTTCGTGCGTTCCATCTTTGCGGTTCATCGTGCTCTCGGGCGGCACTGCGGACAGAAGCGGCGTGACGCCCTTCATCCCTTCATGGAAACGCATGTTGAAATACCATTCGTCATTGATCGTGAACGGCTTCACCCCACGCGTCACCGGGTGTTTGGGTATTTTGGAAAAATTCGCGTCCCAATGCGGGTTGACCGACCAATTGATTTCAAACGCGCCGCCAATCCATTCGAGAAATTCCTTCTGCCCCTTTTCAATCGTCGGTTCCACCGCGTAATGGACGCACGCCAGACCCACCCCTTTTTTCATCAACGCATCCAATTGTTGCAAATGATCGCCTTGCAAAGCCCCGTGGCCGCCGCCGCCGTCCATGAAGAGAAGAATCGTGCTCGCGCCGTCAAACGCCTGCGCGTCGGCGGGCCAGCCATTCAAATGCGCCTCGGCTTTCACGCCGGGAACATTGTCCAGACACTTCTTGAGCAGGAGAACTCCGGCGTTGTGTTCGTGCTCGCCCGGACCGTGGCTGATCTTCCCGGCGATGAGCACGATTTTTTTATCGGCGGCGCAAAGGGATGAGCTGGTTAAGGCAAAAGCGAGACAGAGATAAGCAATTATTTTCATAAGCGTGTGAGTAAGAATAAAAATTTCGCGCCATTTGGAAAGCATTCATTTAAACCGGCGCGAATCAAATGACGAACGTCGAAAGAGCTGTCGAAAGAGCTTGCAAGGTTAAGTGTCGGCGCTTAGAACCAAGCCGTTCCGCAAACCGATAATGTAACAAAAACCGGTTCTTCCAACTTTAGCGTTGGGAAATTCATTGAGGTAGAGGGTAGAGGTTGAGGCCGCCGAGATGGAAGAAGATGTCGGTCTTGAAGCGTTCCCGGT